>CAVEND010000085.1:0-5426 GCA_963616865.1 Faecalibacterium prausnitzii
GCGCTCAAAATCGCGACGTGGCTGAAGGAGCAGCCTTTGGTCGCGTGGGTCAACTTCGCGGGTCTTCCCGACTCGCCCTACCACGCGCTCGTGGAAAAGCAGTTCCACGGAACAAGCCCCTGCGGCGTGATGACGTTCGGCATCAAGGGCGGGCGCGACGCGTCCATCCGCTTCATGGACGCGCTCAAACTCATCGGCATCGTCACGCACGTCGCCGACGCCTGGAGCTGCGTCCTCCACCCCGCGTCGCACACGCACCGCCAGCTCACCGACGAGCAACTTGTCGCGGCGGGGATTCCGCCGGACTTGATCCGCTTCTCGGTCGGCCTTGAAGACCCGGAGGATCTCATCGCCGATCTCAAACAGGCCCTCACGAAGGTTCGGTCATGAAAAATCTGTTGTTCGCCCTTGGCCTCGGTCTCGCGGCCTTTCTCGTCTACCTCGCGTCGCTCGCCGGCTATGCGTTCCCCGGCGAGAGCGCGCAGCTCCTCGCCGCGTGGCAGGGTCTGCCCGTCGCGTGCGAGGCGAACTATCCCCTCTTCGAGCGCGTCGCGACGTGCTTCGGCGTTTCCCAAGTGATCGCCCCCGTTCTCGGCGGCGTGGCCGTCGCGCTCGTTTATCTCCTCGTCTCTTTCTTCGTCGCAACGGTGACGGCGGGCGATCAGATGTCGAAAGTCCTTTCGCGGACGGCGGGGCTTGTCGCGGGCGTCGTCTTCATGCTGACGCCCGCCGTGCGCGAGAGCGCGACGCACCTGGAGCCGCGCCTTTTTGACGCGGTTTGGGCGCTCGCGATGTTCGCGCTCTTCATTCCGTATCTCCGCGCGTCCGCGCCGCGCTTCCTCTTCGCCGCGCTTTTGGGCGTCATGACGGCGCTCGGTCTCATGGAGAGTGCGCTCTTCCTCGCCCTCGCGCCGCTCGTCCTTGGCGCGATGGTCGTCGTCGAGTTGAAGCGCGGCCACAAGCCCTATGCGTCCATCACGCTGTTCGCGGGCGTCTTCCTCGTCGCGTTCCTCGTCTTCCTCAAAGTCTTCCACTTGGAGTTGACGCCGTTCCTCAAGGAGACGACGCGGGAGTTGAAGTCGTTCTGGCAGATCAAGGGGTGGCTTTTCATCGCCCTCTTCGCGACGCTTCCCTTCCTCGTCTCGCTCTTCTCCTCGGCGCGGGCGTTCCGCGCCAAGGCCGACTTGGCGACGCTCCTTTTCCACGGTGCCCTCGCGCTCGTCTCGATCCTCGCGGTGGCGACGCCCCTCGCGCCGTCCGCGCTCATGCGCCCCTTCGGCATCCTGCCCGTCGCGTCGAGTTTCTTCGCCGCCTGCGTCGCGGGGTATCTCGTCGCCTTCGTCGTCTTCCACCGACAGAACGTCGCCGTGCTGTCCGTGGGCATCGTCTTCGCCTTCGTCCTCGCGTTCAACGCGCTCTGGAACCTCTTCGCCTTTGACGCGGATCGCGGCGCGTTCGCGGATCGCGTCGCCGAGAAGATCCTCGACGACCTTCAGGGCCGCACGTGGTTCGTGACGGACGGCTCGCTCGACAGCCACCTCCTTTTGAAGGCGAAGGAGCGCGGTCAGGAACTCCACCTCGTCTGCCTCGCGCGCGACCTCGACAAGGACTATTTGGACGAGTTGAAGGGCGAGGTCGTCGCGGCGGGTCTTGGCGGCGACAAGAACGAGGATCTCGCGCTCAACCTCTCGCTCGGCGTCCTCCCCTTTGTGCAGGACTGGTTCTCGTCCGATCCCGACATCGCCCAAAAAGTCGCGCTCCTCGTCGCGCCCGACCTCGTTTACGCGACGGGGAAAAAGCCCGTCCCGGAGTTCCTCTTCTTCGGCCTCGACCCCGCCCGCCAAGCCGATTGGGAGGCGTGGAAAACGTTTGACGGCGTTTTGGAGGCGCCGAAGGGCTGGGGGAGCTACGGCGCGTCTTGGAAAGACCTCTCGCCCACCGACCGCCTGCGCCTCAACCTGCGCCGCCACGCGGGGCTTCTCGCCAACAACCACGGCGTCTACTTGCAGGAGCAGGGGCGGGACGACGAGGCGTTTGACGCCTACGAGCGCGTCCTCAACGAGATCGACGCGGACAACATCTGCGCGGCGTTCAACGAGATGGAGATGGCGATGCGCAAATACCCGCGCGCGGTCGCGAAGGAACGCGAGTTGAAGCGTTCCCTCGACGCGGTCGTCGCGGACACGTCCCGCCGCTACCTCATTTGGCGGCTCTCCTCCATCTACGGCTACATCCGCAACCCCGACGCCCTCGTCCGCCTCGGCTTCGCCTGGGCCCGCTCGGGTCGTCCCGGGGCCGCCTTGGCGCAGATCCGCCGCGCCTTGGATCTCGTGCCGAGCGAGAAGCGCACGGCCTACATGAACATGATGGCCGCGCTCTATGCGTCCGAAAGCGACTACGCCTCGTCGCGCAAGATCTACGAGAAGATCCTCGAAACGGACGGGACGAACTTCCAGGCGTTGATGGGCATGATGAACGTGAGCCTCATGGACGGGCAGGGCGAGCAGGCGCTCACGTATCTCGAACGCGCCATCGACGCCGCCCCGGAGAACGTGGATCTCCCGGTCGAACGCGCCTTGGCCTCGATGATGCGCGGCAACCTCGCGGAGGCGGCCGCCTCGTTGCGCGAGGCGACGGACGCGAACCCGAAGAACCTGCGGGCGTGGAGCCTCTTGGCGGCCGTCACCATGCAGCAGGCGGACGCGGAGAAGGACCCCAAGCGGCGGCAGGCGCTTCTCGCCGAGGTCAAGGAGCAACTCATCCCCGCGATGGAACGCGCCGCCACCAACCCCTTGGACTACCACGTCCAGTCCACCAAGGCGTTCTACTTGATGCGGCAGGGCGAGGAGAAGCGGCGCGAGGCGCGTGACGCGCTGGAGGCCGCGACGCGCGCGAACCCGAACGCCGCCGTCATGCAGGATCTCCTCCTCAACCTCGACATCTCGCTCGTGGACTACTCGACGGCCGAGCGGCACGCCCGCGACGTCCTGCGCCAGAACCGCAAGGCCCCGCTCGCCAACTACGTGATGGGCTCCCTCGCGATGCGCAAGGGCGACTACCGCGAGGCCGAGGTCTTCCTGCGCCGCGCCGTCGAGGCCGCGAACGCGCCCGCCGTCGCCTTCAACGACTTGGCGGAAGTCCTGCGGCGGACGTCGCGCCTCCCGGAGGCGGAGGCGGTGATCCGCGAGGCCATCCAAAAGGCGCCGTCCGCGTCCGTCTTCCACCAAACGCTCGCCGAGATCCTCGTGGATCGCAAGGCGAACCTCGACGAGGCCGAGAAGAGTGCGCGCCACGCGATTGAACTGGACAAGGGCGCGAACGGCAAGGTCGAGGACGTCCGCCTCTACGCGCTTCTCGCGAAGATCCAAGTTCTGCGCGGCGACATGAAGGGCGCGCGCGCCTCGATCCGCCGCGTGGAGGCGAAGCTCGGCGACCTCTCCGACTACGAGCGGCGCGACTTCGAGGAGACGAAGAAGCGTGTTCGCTGAGCTCCTGCTGGCGACCGCGTTCCAGGTCGGCCCCTTTTACGAGCAGAAGGACGAGGCGTTCGCCTTGCGTCCCTTCGTCTCGCACGAGGGCGAGGTCACGGACGTCCTCTGGCCGCTTTTCACGTCGCACCGCGACTGGTGGCGGTGCCTCTTCTTCATTCACGAGCAGTCGAACGACAAAGGGTGGCAGTTTGACCTCCTTCCCTTTTTTTGGGTCGGGCGCGAGGAGGAGAATGTCTACGGCGGCCTCTTTCCCCTCTACGGAACACATCCGCACGTCCTTTTCCTCGACCGCCTCTCCTTCGTCCTGTGGCCGCTCTACACGCGCTACGAGAATCTGCCGCGAAACTTGACGACCCACGCCGTCCTCTGGCCTTTTTTCCACTGGCGCGACGACGGCAGTTTCGGTGTGTGGCCGCTCTACGTCTCGAACCACCAGCGCGAGTCGTTCCACCAAACGGCGCTTTGGCCCCTCGTGACGTGGGCGAACTACGAGGAGGATCGCGACACGGCGGGCGCGGGGTCGAGCTGGATGGTCTGGCCGCTCTACGGCCAAGTGAAACGACGCCGCGAAAGCCAGCACCTTTTTCTGCCGCCATTCTTCTCCTACGCCCGAACGTTCTCGAAACGCAACGAGGAGGAGGGTGTGCGAGTCCGCGCACCGTGGCCGCTTTTCGAATATGAGAGGACGCCACGCCGGACGCGCCTTTCCGTCTTCCCGTTCTACGAGCGGCTTGACCACCACACGTATGCGTCCAAATCCTCAACCTCGTCCATCACGCGCTTCGGGTGGAAACTCGTGGAACTCTATCCCGATGAAACGCGCGTCTTCCCGTTTTGGGTGAGCCGCCCGGACGGCTCCTACTTCCGCCTCTGGCCCTTTTGGGAGACGACACGCGGCGAGGACGGCGCGGAATCAACACGCGTCCTCTCGCTCTTCCCCATCCGCCACGTGCCGGCCGTCGACCGCAACTGGGCGAAGTTTTGGACGTTTTACGAAAGCCGCGCTTTGCACGGCGAGACGCGCCATTCGCTTTTCTGGGGTTTGATCCAATGGACGACGACCGATGACTGAGCGCGTCGCGAAAACTCTGCGGCTCTGGGCGGCCGCGCTCCGCGTGGAGCAGTGGACGAAGAACGGCGTCGTCATGCTCGCGTGGTTCTTCTCGGTGGCGGACGCCTCGCAGCGCGACATCGCGCGCGGGGGCTGGTCGTTTTTGATGGCGCTCGCCATGGCGGGCTCCTTCTCGCTTGTCTCGTCGGCGTTCTACCTCCTCAATGACGTTTCGGATTTCCGCGAGGATCGCCTCCACCCCGTCAAACGCTTCCGCCCGATCGCGTCGGGGGCGATTGACCGCCTTCAGGCCGTCCGCGTCGCGCTCGTCGTCTTCGCCTGCGGGTTCGCGTATCCGGCGCTCGTCGTCATCTTCCTGCCGTCGCGCTCGCTCGCGTTCGCGACGATCCTCGCCTACACGGTTCTGCAATGCCTCTACACGGGGTTCTTGAAGCGCGTCCCCTACGTGGATGTCTTCACGCTCTCGTCGGGCTTCCTGTTGCGGGCGGTCGCGGGCGCGGCGATCATCTCGGCCTACATCTCGCCGTGGCTTCTCGTCTGCACGTTCACGCTCTCGATGTTCCTCGCCTGCTGCAAGCGCAAGAACGAGATCGCGACGGCCCTCTCCGCCCGCGCCGTCCTGCGCCGCTACCACCCGCGTGTCCTCGACGCGCTCATCTTCCTGACCGCGCTCGCCTCCGTCGGCGAGTATCTCGCCTACACGCTGCGCTCGACGATGGGGCAACGCTTCCCGCTCCTTTGGACGACGACCTTTTTCGTCGCCTTCGGAATCGCCCGCTATTTCCTCCTCACGTGGCAGAACCGCGATGTCGGCCGCCCCGAGCGCGTCCTCCTGACCGACCGTTTCCTCTGGGTCGCCATCT
>CAVEND010000086.1:0-5409 GCA_963616865.1 Faecalibacterium prausnitzii
GGCGGACTCTCCGAGACGACGGCCAAACGCGCCATCCACCCCATCGGCGAGGACGAGCGCGTCCTTCAGGGCGCGGCGCTCTTGGAGAAGGGCGACCTCAAGGGCTTCGGCGCGCTCATGTATGACTCGCACGAGTCGAGCCGCAACTGGTTCGAGAACTCCTGCGAGGAGCTTGACGCCATCGTGGACGCCGCCAAGGCGATCCCGGAGGTCTACGGGGCGCGGCTTTCCGGCGGCGGGTTCGGCGGCAGCTGCTGCCTCCTCGTCGATCCGACGGCGGCCGACAAGATCGCCTCGGCGATCACAAAGGAATACAAGGCGAAGTTTGGCGACGAGCCGGTCTGCTCGCTCATCCAGCCTTCGCAAGGAGCGACTCTCGTATGAAGACAACGATGCTCGGCGCACTCGTCGCCGGTTTTTCACTCTGCGCCTGGGCTGACGGCGACGCGGCTTCCGAGGAGGAGGCGTCCGCGCCCGTCGACGAGGCGGTCGCCCGCGCCCAGCAGGCGAAGACGCGCGAGGAGCGCGTCTTCTACACGCTTCCGATCTGCCGCCGCGTCGAGGGCGTGTGCGAGGTCATGAAGCCCGGCGCCACCGCGTGGGAGGCCGCCGAGGAGGGTCGCTACTATCCGCTCGGCTCGTCGTTCCGCACGGGGGCGCAGGGCGGCGCGTTGACCGTCGCGTTCGGCAAGACGTGCTCGGCGAAGATCGAGAACGGCGCGTCCTTCGCGACGCGCCCGCAGAAGCTCTCCGACGGCACGCGCACCATCGTCCCGACGGGTGGCGACGTCACGCTCTCGCTCCCCAGCACGCTGAAGCCGGGGCTCATGTTCGTGACGACCTCCTGCTGGACGGCGAAGAACCTCTGCGGCGAGTCGAAGTTCTCCTACCGCGACACGGGCGACGGATCCGTCGCGGACATCCAGTGCCTGACGGGGCAGCTCTCCGTCGAGGGCGCCCACTACCTCATCCCGCAGATGCACGCCGCCGACCGCGTCCGCATCCGCTCGACGCAGGACGAACTCGAAACGATCCTCTACGGCACGAGCGGCGACTACGTCGTCCAACTCGACCAAGGCGTCCGTTTCGTGACGGAGGCGAAGGACGACGGCACGTTCGAGGAGGTCAGCGTCCCCTCGACGCTCGACTTCCACCTCTCCGTCGACACGCGCGTGCAGATCAACCGCGCCGTGCCGAGCGTGGGCTCGCGCATGAGCGTGACCATGATGACGTTCGACTCGATGGGGCAGCTCAAGAACCAGTTCGCCTACGCGGAGGGTCGTCCCGAGGTGAACACGGGCGAGCTCGTCGTCACCATGTCCAAGGAGGCGACGAGCGCGGCGCAACGCGCGGCGGCGGAGGCGACGACGGACGAGGCGGCCGAGGTCGAGGAAGACGAGGCGGTTGTCGAGGATGAAACATCCTCCGAGTCCGCGTCCGACGAAGAGGAGCCCGCGTCCGACGACACGACGGACGACGACTCCTACGACGAATTCTAAAAAGGCAGCAGACAAGACAATGGTTATTCAGAAGTTCAACAGGCTCATTCGGAACAAATGGCTTTGGGGCGCGTTCGCCTTCCTCATCTCGGCGGTTTTCGCGTTTGACTTTCTCTTGGACGATCTCATGCGGGAGGACGACGGCACCGCCGCCGCGTCGAGCGACGCGGGAACGCTCGCGGGCGAGGCCATCGACGCCAAGCTCTTCCTTTCCCTCGCGGAGGACATTCGCGGCTTCGGCGCGGCCCGCGACTGGCGGCGCGACACGGCCGAGATCAACCGCGAGGCGTGGGAGCAGTATGCCGCGCTTCGGACGGCGGAGACGCTTGGCCTCGCGGCGACGGACGAGGAGGTCGCCGCCGCGATCCGCCGCGACCCATCGTTCCAAGTCAACGGCGCGTTCTCGTTCGCCTTTTACGAGCGACTGTTGCGCGAGAATGGCCTCACGCCGGAGCGGTTCGAATCGTCGTTGCGCCGCCGGATGACGCGCATGCGCGTGGAACGCGCCGTTCTCGCGAGCGCGGCCTGGGTCTCGCCCATGGCCCTCGATCAGGCGCTCGCCGACATGACCGACACGTTGACCGTCAAGGTCGCGCGCTTCACGGAGAATGCCGAAAAGGCGAAGGCCGTCACGCTGGGCGAGGAGGCTCTTCGCGCGTGGTATGAGGCGCACACGAACGACCTTTTCCTCGCGGAGCGGACGAAGATCCGCTTTGTGAAATATGACGCGACCGCGCCCGCGATCCTCGCGAAGATGGCCGTCACGGAGGACGAGATGCGCGACCGCTACGACGCGACGCTCGACAAGTTCACGACGACCGACACGAACGGCGTCGAGACGGTCAAGTCGTTCGACGAGGTGAAGGGCGAGGTCGAGAAGGATCTCCGCCTCCTGACGGCGCTGGAGTTCTACGAGACGAACCTCAACTTCAGGGCGTATGCGACGCGCCCCGCGACGGCGAAAGCGTCGCGTCTCGACGAGATCGCGAAGGCGGACGGCCTCAAAGTCCAGACGAGCGGCTGGTTCGCGCTCGACGGCTCGTTCAAGCCGGGCTTCATGGTGCGGGCCTCCCAAGTCCTGCCGAACGCGCGTTCGTTCATCGAGGCGGTCTCCGAGCTCGACCCCGACAGCGAGGATCTGCGCTACGGCGTCGTCGCGTCCGACAAGGCCGTCTACCTCATCGAGATCGCCGCGAAAAGCCCCGCGCACGTGCCGACGTTCGAGGAGGCCAAGGAGATCATCCGCCCGCGCGCGCTCGCGGCCGAGCGTGAAAAAGCGTTCAAGGCCGAGGTCGAGGCCGTGGCGGCGAAGGGGCTTGAGGCCGTTCTCGCCTCCGGCGACGTCTCCACGAATCTCGTCTTCTCCATCGTGGACTTGAAGGCGGGCGCGTTTCCCGACCAGAACGCGGTCGCCCGCGCCGCCGCGACGCTGGCGAAGGGCGAGATCTCCGACTTCGTGCCGACGGGTTCGGGGCGCGGCCTTCTCGTCGTCTGCGAGGATCGCGCCGCCGGCGACGCGGCCAAGGCGATGATCCTCAAATCGCAAGTCCAGAACGACCTCGCCATGCTCGACGTCCAAGACCTCGCCACCTCGTGGCCCCGCTGGAACTTGGAGCGGCTTGGGTTCACGACGGGCGACATCTCGTCCATCGAGAAGTCGGAGACGGACGAGGAATGACGCTGTCCTTCAAGCGGACTCGGCCGGCGGCGCAGCTGCCGCGCTACGCGCACGCGAGCGACGCGGGGATGGATGTTCAGAGCGCGGAATCGCTCGTCATCCCCGCGAAGGCGCGCGCGCTCGTGCCGACGGGTCTTGTCGCGAACATCCCGCTGGGCTACGAGATCCAAGTGCGGCCGCGCTCCGGGCTGGCGTTCAAGAAGGGCGTCACCGTCCTCAACGCCCCCGGCACGATTGACGCGGGCTATCGCGGCGAGATCGGGGTCTTGCTCGTGAACTTGGGCGACGAGGATTTCGAGATCAAGGCGGGCGACCGCATCGCGCAGCTCGTCGTCGCGCCCGTCCTTCAGCCGGACATCGTCGAAGCGTCCGACATCGACGAGACGGATCGCGGCGTCGCGGGCTTCGGCTCGACGGGGGTGTGAGGGAGAGTTGAAAAGTGGAAAAGTAGAAGAGTGGAAAAGTGCGAAGTAGAAGTTGAAGAGTTGAAGAGTTGAAAAGTGGAAGAGTGCGTGGAGTGGGGAAGTGACATTGAACGTTTATAAATACGGGGAGAAGATCCTGCGCGAGAAGGCGACGCCCGTCGCATTCGTGACGGAGGAGTTGCGCGCGCTCGCCGAGAGCATGATCGAGACGATGCACAAGGCCAAGGGCGTGGGGCTCGCGGCGGAACAGGTGGGGCGGCTGGAGCGGATGTGCGTCATCGACATTCCGCAGGGGTGCGACGATGTCGAGGACGAAGCGTTCAACGCGCCCATTCCGATGCCGCTCAAACTCTTCAACCCGGAGATCCTGGCCCAGGAGGGCTCGGTCTGCGAGAAGGAGGGGTGTTTGAGCTTTCCGGGGATCGGCGGATCCGTCACACGCGCCGCCTGCGTGACGTGTCAGTATCTCGATGAGGAGAACAAGCCGCAGATCATCACGGCGCGGGGCTATCTCGCGCGCGCCATCCAGCACGAAGTCGACCACTTGAACGGCGTTCTCTACGTGGATCGCCTGTCGGCGGTCGAGCGGTTGGCGTTCGCCGCGAAACTCAAACGCCTCGCGAAGAAGAACGGCGGCCGACGGTAAACGAAAGAGGTTTCGTCATGCAGGACATCAGAGTGCGTTTCGCCCCGTCCCCGACGGGCAAGGTTCACATCGGCAACATCCGCGCCGCCATCTACAACTGGCTCTTTGCGCGGCACACGGGGGGCAAGTTCCTCCTGCGCGTCGAGGACACGGATCTCGAACGCTCCACGCCGGAGGCGATCAAGGTTCTCTTCGACTGCATGGCGTGGCTGGGGCTTGACTACGACGAAGAGCCGTTCTACCAGACGAAGAACGCCCCGCGCCACCTCGCCGTCGCCGAGGAGCTTCTCGCCTCCGGCCGCGCCTACAAGGTCGAGCGCACCTCCCGCGACGGCAAGACGGGCGTCGTCACGATGTTCAAGATGCCCAAGGAGGGCGTCATCGAGTTCGACGACATCGTGAAGGGACACATGGCGAAGAAGGCCGAGGACATCCCCGACTTCGCCATCCTCCGCTCCGACGGCTCGCCGATCTTCCACCTCGCGAACGTCGTGGACGACATCGACCAGCGCGTCACGCACATCATTCGCGGCGACGACCACGTGGAGAACACCTTCAAGCACATCTGCCTCTTCCGGGCGTTGGGGGTCGAGCCGCCGAAATACGCGCACCTCTCGATGATCGTCAACCAGCAGGGGAAGCCCTACTCGAAGCGCGACGGGGCCGCGTTCGTCGGCGAGTATCGCGAGGCGGGGTATCTCCCGGAGGCGCTTTTCAACTATCTTCTTCTCCTCGGCTGGAATCCCGGCGACGACCGCGAGGTGCTTTCGCGCGAGGAGATGATCCGCCTTTTTGAACTTGAAAAAGTCCACGTGACGGCGGCCATGTTCGACCCAAAGAAACTCGCGTGGATGAACGGCGAATACATCAAGCGTCTGCCGAAGGAGGCGTTCAAGGCGGAGCTGGTGGAACGGCTGAAAAGTGCCGGGCTGTCCGTCCCGACGGGCTTCAACCTCGATTATCTCGTCGAGCAACTGCAGCCGCGCACGAAGGTGCTCAACGACTTGCCGGGCAACTGCCTGTGCTTCTTCACCGACGATTACCCGGTTGACGAGAAAGCCGTCGAGAAACGCCTCCGCAAGTCGGGCGTCAAGGAGACGCTCCTTGATCTCGTCGCCCGCTTCAAGGCCGTCGAGCCGTGGACGGCGGCGACTCTCGAAT
>CAVEND010000087.1:0-5236 GCA_963616865.1 Faecalibacterium prausnitzii
CGTTTGATACAATACTCACTCACGCACCCGTGGTGAAATTGGCATACACGCCAGATTCAGGTTCTGGTGCCGCAAGGTGTGTGGGTTCAAATCCCACCGGGTGCACCAAAAAAGACGGCCCCTTCGTCTATCGGCTAGGACACTTGGTTCTCATCCAAGTAAGAGCGGTCCGACTCCGCTAGGGGCTGCCAATCGAGAGATCGAGAGGAGAAAGGGAGAAGTTGAAAACGAGGGCGATTGCGAAACTTCTCTACAGGACGGTGAAAGTCCTTGTCCTCATCCTGTGCCTTTTCTTGGCCTCGCTTTTCTTCCGCGAACAGACGCTTCCGGCGGGGACGCTGGGCTCGCTCGTCCAGTCGCACCTTGCCACGAACATCGTCCTGCACATCGACGAGGCCTCCTTCGGCTTCCGCCACGGCCTCACCCTGC
Source organism: Faecalibacterium prausnitzii (assembly GCA_963616865.1). Taxonomy (GTDB): domain Bacteria; phylum Verrucomicrobiota; class Kiritimatiellia; order RFP12; family UBA1067; genus UBA1067. The sequence goes on from CAVEND010000087.1 coordinate 430, forward strand.
GGCGCGTCAGGGTCTACACCCCCGGCCAGGACAAGCCCCTCACGCCGCTTGTCTCCGCCGAGCGCGTCACCATCCTGCCCTTCTCGCGCCGCGTCGAGATCGACCGCCTCGCCTACCGCCGCCTGCCCGACTCCTACTACGCGCCGGAGAACAACGAACGCCACGCGCGCGTCGAGGCGACGCTGCCGAGCCTGCCCGTCTTCACGCTCGTCCTCACCCGCCCCAGCATCCTCGCCGTCGAGCCGGAGAAAGTCGTCTGCGACGTGAAGATCCGCGACGACCTCGCGGAGGCGACGGGCATCCATTTGGAGTGGCCCGACCCGGCGGGGCGGCTCAAACTCGACGGCTTCTGCCGCGTCGACCTGCGCCAGCAGGAGGTCGTCGGCGAGGTGCGGGGGCTCACGACACAGCCGCTCATCCGCCCCTTCTTGGTGGCGATGGACGTTCCCGTCGCCCTGCCCTACTTCGATGCGTTCACGGACGTGCCAGACCCCGTCACGGCCGCGTGCGCGTGGAAGGTGAACCTCGTCAACAACGACTTCGACCTCGACCTCGACCTCGCGCCGCCCATGGGCAAGTATAACGCGGTCCCCATGCTGTCGGCGGAGGGGAAGATCAAGCTCCACGTCTACACACGCGGCACCTCGCTCAACTACGACCACACCTTCGGGCCGATCCTCGCGAAAGGCACGGGGAGCCGCCCCTTGGAGGGGACGGTGCGCGTCGAGGGGCTTGACGGGACGAACACGGTGCGCGTGACGGCCTCAAGCGCGATGCCCGTCGCCGAACTCCTGAAAATCGGCGGCTTCACGGACGACTACGTGGACGAGCAAGTCGTCGGCGAGTCCGCGTGCGACCTCCTCTTCCGCTTCCCGCGCGCGATGGGCGACGACATGAGCCTTTTGAACGGGCGCGGACACTTGGAGATCAAGAACGGGCAGATCATGCGCCTGCGCGGCTTCCGAGGCTTGCTGGAACTCATGGCCGAGAAGGTGCCGGGCGTCTCGTATCTGACCGACTCCACGCAGGCGAGCGGCGACTACGTGATCGAGAACGGCGTCGTCAAGTCCGACAACATCTACATCGAGGGCTCCGTCTTCTCGCTGAAGATGTATGGCGCCTACGACGCCGTCCGCGACACGCTGGACTTCACCGCGCGCGTCCAGTTCTCGAAGAAGGACTCGTTCGTCGGCAAGTTCCTCCACCCGCTCGCCTGGCCGTTCACGAAACTCCTCCTTGAGTTCCGGCTGACGGGCACTCCGCAAAACCCGACGTGGACGTATTTGAGCGTCATCGACCGCGTTCTCGACGTGACCGACCTATGAACCTGACGAGCCCGAGCCAAGTCAAAGCGTGGTGCATCGAGCACGACTTCCACCCCAACAAAGTCCTGGGGCAGAACTTCCTCATCGACAGGAACATCCTCCTCTCCATCGTTGACACGGGGCTGGAGGGCGCGGGGGCTGAGTCCAACGTCCTTGAAATCGGGCCGGGGCTTGGCGTGTTGACGCAGGAACTCCTCAATCGTGGCGCGCGCGTGACGGCCATCGAGAAAGACCCCGTTCTCGCCGACCGCCTCGCCGCGTCGCTCGGCAACCCGCCAAACCTCTCCGTCGTCACCGCCGACGCTTTGGACTGGATCAAACGCACTTTTCCACTTTTCCACTTTTCAACTTTCCCTCATTTCACCCACTTGGTTTCTAACCTGCCTTATCAGGCCGGCACCCGCATCCTTCTCGACATTCTCATCACGCGCCAAATCCCCGCGCTCACCATCCTCGTCCAGACGGAGGTCGCCGAACGCCTCGCCGCACCCGAAGGCTCGAAGACGCGCGCGCTCGCGGGTGTCTTCGCGCAGCTCGACTACGACGTCCGCGTTGTCCGCAAGGTGCCGCCCACGTGCTTCTGGCCACGCCCCGCCGTTTCCTCGGCCATCGTCAAGCTCACGCGCCACGAACGGAACGCCGCGTTGACCGACCAGGAACGCCGCACGTTCCGCTCGTTGGCGAAGCAAGCCTTCGAACACCGACGCAAACAACTTGGCACAATCTTCAAAGATTTGATACAATCTACCTTGCGCGCGGAGGATCTCTCCAACGAGGAGTGGGTCCAGCTCGCGAAAGATTGGACACAACGCTATGCAAACACCTGAGGAATTTCTTTCATCGCACGGCTTCGTCGCGGCCGCCGACATCGACCGGCAGTCCTGCCTGTCGCTGTTCCTGTCCGAAATGGGCAAGGGTCTGCGCGGCGAGGACTCGTCGCTGCCGATGATCCCGGCCTACGTCTCCGTCGCGGGCAAAGTCCCCGCCGGCGCGCGCGCGGCCGTCATCGACGCGGGCGGCACGAACTTCCGCTCCGCCCTCGTCTCCATCCCGCCGCGCATCGAGGAGAAGCGCAACCAGCCCATGCCGGGCTCACGCGGCGAAGTGGACGAGGAGACGTTCTACCAAGCGTTCGCGGCGGAGATCAACAGGATCAAGGACAAGGCCACGGCCTCGACCTACGGCTGGTGCTTCTCCTACAACGCCGACATCACGCCCGCGCTCGACGCGAAACTCAACTACTGGACGAAAGGCATCCAAGCCCCCGCCATCGTCGGCCAGTTCGTCGGCCAGGAACTCCTCAAACGCTTGGGCGGCGGCGACATCGCCATCCTCAACGACACGGTGGCGACGCTCCTCGCGGCGAAGGCGACGGAGGGCGAGAAGACCTACTCCTCCTACATCGGCTTCATCCTCGGCACGGGGACGAACACGGCCTACGTCGAGAAGAACAGCGAGATCACGAAGTTGCAGGGCCTCGACCCCGACGGCTCGATGATCATCAACGCCGAGTCGGGCGCGATGGACAAGATCGCGCGTTCGGAGTTCGACATCACCGTTGACCAGAAGCAGCCCGACCCCGGCCACAACCCCTTCGAGCGCATGATCTCCGGCGGCTACCTGGGCCCCATCGGCCTTGAGATCTTCAAGGCCGCCGCCAAGGCCGGCCTCTTCTCGCCCAAGGCCGCCGCCGTCATCGGCGGGCTGGGCGCGTTGGAGACCATTGACTTCGACGACTTCTGCGCCCTCCACGAGCGCGAGGGGCGCGTGAACCCGCTCGCGGCGGCGTTCGCGGGCGGCGACGACGCGAAGATGGCGCGGCGCCTCGCGCGACCCGTCTTCGAACGCGCCGCCGCGCTGACGGCGATCCACCTCGCCGCGTTCTGCATCAAGTCGGGCGAGGGCGTCGACCCCGCCGCGCCCATCGCCATCCAAGTGGACGGCTCGACTTACTACAAGACGAGGACGGTCGATTTCGGCGCGCTCGTCACGAAGGAGCTCGACGACATGCTCGTCAAGCGCCGCCACATCCACTACGTCATGACGCCCCCCGTCGAGGACGCGCCGCTCATCGGGGCGGCGTGCGCCGCGCTGCTGCGGGGCGGGAAAGCGACACACGCATGAAACGAACACTCCCCCTCGCCGCGCTCGCGCTCCTCGCGCTCGGCCCCGCCGCGTCCGCCATCGAGGTTGACGGCCTCGCCGCCAAGGTCGGCGACGACGCCATCCTCAAAAGCGACGTCCTCATGGAGATGAGCCGCCGCCGCGCGAACGCCTCGGACTACACGAGCGTCCGCAACGAGATGATCGAGAAGAAGCTCATCCTCCGCGCCGCGAAGGCCGCGAAGATGACGATGCAGGACTGGATCGTCGAGAACCGCGTCCGCGAGATCATCGCCCGCGCGTTCGACGGCGACCGCAACAAGCTCTTGGAGACGCTCGCCCAGCAGAAGGTCTCCTATCCCGAATGGCTCGCCCGCATGAAGGACGACATGGTCGTCGGGGCGATGCGCTGGCACGTCGTGGACAAGAACGCCCGCGCGCGGCCGGGCGACCTCAAGCGCGAATACGAGGAGAACCCCACGCGCTACGCCCTGCCCGGCAAGGTCACGGTCTCCGTCATCCTCCTGCCCCCGGAGGCCGCCACCAACCGCACGGTGGTCTCGGCCGCCCTCGCGACGAACGACTTCGCCGACGTCGCGCGGCGGTTCAGCGCGGACTCCCACGCCTCGGCGGGCGGCGTGTGGAAGGACATCGAGCCGCGTGACGTCTTCAAGCCCGAGATCTGCGACGAGATCGCCCAGATGCCCCTGAACACCATCAGCCGCTGGATCGAGCTGGACGGCTGGAGCTTCCTCCTGCGCAAGGACGCCGAGACGCGGGGGGCGATGCGCTCCTTCGAGGAGGCCTACGACGAGATCGAGCGGAACGTCCGCGAGCGGGAGGCGCAGAAAGCTTACGACGACTGGATCGAACGCCTCAAGGCGGAAACCTACATTCACATCTACTGAAGGACACCCTATGCTCACTTGGCTTGACTCGCTCCGAAACCGCTCGATGATGCGCCTCGCGTCGTTCACCGACGAGGAGATGAAAAACCTCATCGACCTCGCGGCGCAATTGAAGGCGCGGCGCAAGGCGGGGGTTCGCGGCGACCTCCTCCACCGCAAGAACGTCGCGCTCATCTTCGAGAAGAGCTCGACGCGGACGCGCAACTCGACGCTCGTCGCCATCCGCGACGAGGGCGGCAACGGCGAATACCTGACGCGCCCCGACATCCACTTCGGCAAGAAGGAGTCCGTGAAGGACACCGCCCGCGTCCTCGGCCGCATCTACGACGGCATCCTCTTCCGGGGCTTCCGCCAGGCGGACTGCGAGGATCTCGCGAAGTATTCCGGGGTTCCCGTCTGGAACGGGCTCACCGACGACTACCACCCGACGCAGATCTTCGCCGACTTGCTGACCGTCAAGGAGAGTTTCGG
>CAVEND010000088.1:0-5061 GCA_963616865.1 Faecalibacterium prausnitzii
TTGATCGCCGTCGGCAAGGGGAACGAACAACCCTCGGCCGTCAGCGACTTGCTTGAGAGCCACCCGCCCCGAACGGCGCGCGTGGAGACGGCCCCGCCCCAGGGCCTCAGCCTTGTCAAGGTGTTCTACAAGCGTCGGCAGTTGACTTCCGCCGCGTGATTGCGTATTATATTCCGTATGCAGAACGACAGGCGAACGTTGGCCGTCGGCTGGTTTGACAACCAGCCGTTCACGGCGGTGTGCGAGAGGTTCCTCCCGCGCATCCGCGAGGTCTTCTTCGCCTGGCCCGGCGTGACGGCGAGCCGCCCCGACGAGGCGTGGACGCGCGAACGCCGTGCGCAAATCATCAGCGACCTCGCGTGGGCGCGGAAAAACGGCGTGGAGCTCGACACGATCTTCAACGCGAACTGCTACGGCGACATCGCCATGTCGCCCGCGCTCGCCGACCACGTGAGCGAGAAGTTCGCCGAGATGGACGCGTGCGGGCTGTTCCCGGAGCATTTGACGACGACCTCGCCGTTCATCGCCACCGTCGTCCGCCAACGCTTCCCGTCCGTCAAGATTCGCCTCAGCGTCAACACGGACATCACGACGGAGAACGCGCTCGGCTACATGACGGAGCTTTTCGACTCCTTCTACATCGGCCTTTCCGAGCACCGCCGCCTCGACGACGTTCGGCGCATGAGCGACTGGGCGCGCGCGCACGGCAAGGTCGCGTGCCTCTACGTCAATTCCGGCTGCCTGCGCAACTGCCCCTTCCACCAGTTCCACAACAACTTGCACGGCCACAACCGCATGCGCCAGTCCGAGGCCGGCTCCACGTTCGACTTCTCGGTCTTCCGCTGCCGCACCAACTACGAGCGCGGCCGGTTCGAGGACTTCATCCGAGGGTTGTGGATTCGCCCCGAGGAGCTCGCCACCTACGAGCCTTTCGTCGGCGTCGTCAAACTCGCGACGCGCCGCCACCCCGACCCGGAAGCGATCATCAAGGCGTATGCCACCTATTCCTACCACGGGGACCTCGCCGCGCTGACCGATCCGTTCTTCCGCTTCCCGACGACCATCGACAACGACGCGCTCGGCGCGAACCCCCTCTGGCCGGCGGTGCGCGACTGCGCGGACGCCAACCATTGCCGCGACTGCGGCCGCTGCGCCGCGTTGCTCAAGGATGTCGCGAAGCCGCGTGACGCGGCGGGCGCGACCGTCGCGGAGGCTTTTCAGGGATTTTTCAAGGGATAGAAATGGACACGCAACTCAAGTTCATGAAGGTCATCGGCTCCTGGCGCGAGGTCGCCGACGCCGCCCGCACGACGATCCGCCGTGACGAAGGGACGGGCGAGGTGAGTTCGCGCTGGAAGAAGCGCATCCTCCTCGCCGAGCATTCGCCCATCCGCAAACTCTGCTTCAACTGGAAGTGGCTCAACCTCCCCTACTGGGTCTCGGTGCATCTCGTCCGCCACAAGTTCGGCATCGAGCATTTCGTCTCGACGCAGCGCAGCGACCGCACCGGCGTCTCCCGCGAGGCGCAGCGCCAGGACGCGCCCGTCATGCACGAGTGCTTCGCGAACGCGCAGGCCCTTCTCTTCATCTCGCGCCGCCGCCTCTGCGGACAGGCGAGCCCCGAGACGCGCGCGGCGTGGAAGCTCGTCGTCGACGCGCTGCGCGAGAAAGAGCCGGAGCTCGCCGCGTGCTGCGTGCCCGAGTGCGTCTACCGCGGCTTCTGCCCGGAGTTCAAGCCCTGCGGCTTCTGCGGCTCGGAAGCCTTCCAAAAAGCCCTCGACGCGTATCGCGCCGTCCCCCCGAAAGACGCCCCATGACATTCCCCATCGCCCTCGAACACCCGCTCGTCATCTTCGACTTGGAGACGACGGGGCTTTTCCCGCGCCGCGACCGCATCGTCGAGATCGCGGCCGTCAAGATCAACCCCGACTCGTCGGAGGAGACGCTGGAGCACCTCGTCAACCCGACGATCCCCATCCCGAAGGAGACGACGGCCGTCCACGGGATCTCGGACGAGGACGTGAAGTCGTGCCCCACGTTCGCCGACCTCGCCGACGAGATCTTCGCCTTTTTCGAGGGGTGCGACATCGGCGGCTTCAACTCCGACCGCTACGACATCCCCTGCTTGGAGGAGGAGTTCTTCCGCGTCGGCAAGAACTTCTCCTCGGCCGTCGGCAAGCGGATCGACGTCCAGCGCCTCTACCACCGCATGGAGCCCCGCGACCTCTCGACGGCGCTCTCGTTCTACTGCGGCCGCTCGCACGAGGGGGCGCACGGGGCGTTGGCGGACGCGCGCGCGACACGCGACGTCCTCTCGGCCATTTTGGAGCGGGCCCGCCGCGCGCCGGCCGGCGACCGCTACGCGCAGATCGCGGGTCAGGGCGTTGACGCGCTCGACGCGTATCTCGTGCCGCAAGACCCGATGAACGCCGACCGCAACGGCATGTTCAAGTGGCGCGACGGCGTCCTCTACGTGAACTTCGGCAAGAAGAAAGGCGTGCCGCTGAAGGAGATGATGCTCAACGAGCCCAACTTCCTGAGGTGGATCTTGAAGGGCAACTTCGACACCGACGTGAAGGCCATCGCGCAGGACGCGCTGAACGGCCGCCTGCCCCGCCCGCCGAGGAAGAAGCCGTGATCGAGAAACTTTTGGTCGTGGCGGGCTCCGGCGTCTACCCGGAACTCCTCGTGCGCGGGGCGAAGGCCGCCGGCGTGGCGCGTGTGGACGTCGTGGCGTTGCGCGGCTCGACCGCCCGCGCGACGGCGCGCGCCGCCGATCACGTCACGTGGATTCGCCTCAAGGAGATTTCCGAAAACATCCGCCGGGTGGGGGCGCAGGGGTTCGACGGCGCGATCCTCGCGGGGCAAGTCAATCCGCTTTCGCTCTTTCGCGGCGGGTTCGACGACGAGATCAAGGCGGCCCTCCGCTCCCTGCCCGTCAAGAACGCCCACACGATCTTCAAGAAACTCATCGACCTCTTCGCCGCGTCGGGCGTGAAGATTCTGCCCGCGTCGCTTTTTATGGAGGACTGCCTCCCCGGCGAAGGCCCTCTGACATCGCGGGGGCTTTCCGAATCGGAACGCGCCGACATGGCTCACGCGCAAAACGTGGCGCGTGACATGGGGCTTCACGACGTGGGGCAGACGGTCATGGTCAAGGCGGGCATGGTGCTGGCCGTCGAGGCGTTCGAGGGGACGAACGCCGCCATCCGTCGCGGCGGGCGGCTGGGCGGGCGCGGTGCCGTCCTCTTCAAGGCGGCGCGCGAAGGTCACGACATGCGCTTCGACATTCCCGTCGTCGGGCTGAAGACAGTCAAGCTCATGGCGCGGATGGGCGTGACGGCGTTGGGCTTCCAAGCGGGGCGGTTGATCCTCCTCGACCGCGACGAGGCGCTCGCCTACGCGAACAAGCACAACCTCGCCCTCGTGGGGCTTCCAACAGATCTCCCGCCCGCGCCGACCCGGTTATGAAAGTCCTCCTGTTAGCGGGCGAGGAGTCGGGCGTCCTCTACGCCAAGGATCTCGCGCAGCGTCTGCGCGACCGCGACGCGAATGTGGAGATTCGCACGTATCAGGATTACGGGTTTCAGACGCACGACCTCGCCGTCATGGGCTTCGTGGCCGTCTTGCGGAGGCTCTTCTTTTTCCTCAATGTCCGGCGGACGATGATGCGCGCGATTGACACGTGGCGGCCCGACATCGTCTGCACAATCGACTATCCCGGACTCAACCTCAAACTCGCCGCCCACGCCAAGAGGCGCGGCATCAAGGCGGTGCACGTCGTCTGCCCGCAAGTGTGGGCGTGGCGCGCGGGGCGCATCCCGAAAATCGAGCGCGCGCTCGACCATCTCTTCTGCTTCTTCCCGTTCGAGCCGGCGCTCTTCTCAAAAGGCTTCGCCACGTTCGTCGGACACCCCCTCGCCCACGCCTTTGCGCGGATGCGCCCGTCCCGCGAAAACGCGACGCCCGTGGTCGCCCTCTTGCCCGGCAGTCGCGCCGGCGAAATCGCGCGTCACGTGCCGCCGCTTTTGAAGGCCGTCGAGGGGTTGAACGCCGATGTCGTCATCCCGGCCGTCCACGCCCGCGCCTTCGCGCAGATCAAATCTCTCCTCGGAAACGCCGCGCCGCGTGTGCGCGTGCAAGAGGGCGGCGCGCGCGAACTTCTCCTCAAAGCGGATTGCGCCGTCGTCGCGAGCGGCACGGCGACGCTCGAGGCCGCGCTCGCCTCCTGCCCGACGGTGCTCGTCTATCGCGTCAGCCCTCTTCTCGCGTGGTTTGCGCGGCGCGTCATCAAAGGTGTTCATTACGTCGGGCTTGTGAACATCGTCTGGGAGAAGATGCGCGGACTCGCCGCGTGCGGCGAGACGCCGCCCATGCCGGAACTCTTGCAGGAGGATTTCACGCCCGCTCGTGTGCGCGACTGTCTCGACACGTGGCTTGAAAACACGTCGGCGCGTGAGGCGGCCTCGCGCCGATTGTCCGAGGTGTGCGCTCTTTTGTCCGTCGCGGACGATCCGCTCGAGCGCGTGGCGGCGGCGGTTTGCGAACTCGTCAAGGGGGCGCGGCCGTGAGGCGCGAGATCCTTCTCGTCGAGGACGAGCGGACGCTCGCGTTGTCGCTGGGCGCAAAGCTGGAGAAGGCGGGGTATCAGGTGCGCGTCGCGCCGAGTGGCAACGCCGCGCTCGCCGCCTTGGACGAGGGGACGCCGGACTTGATTCTCCTTGACATCATGATGCCGGGTCTTGACGGCCGCGAGACGTGCCGGCGGATGCGCGAAAGGAAGGTGAAGACCCCCATCGTCTTTCTGACGTCTTTGGACACGCCGGAGGATGAATTGACGGCCTTGGCGAGCGGCGGCGACATGTTCATCGTCAAGACGGTGCCTGACGACATTCTTTTGGCGCGTCTCGCGGCGCTCCTGCGTTTGCGCGAGGACGCGGCGGACGAGGCGGGCGACTTTGACTTTGGCCCGTGGCACGTCGAGAGCGAGAAGTTGGCGATGACAAGTCCGTCGCAGGGGCTTCAGCCCCTGACGGAGCGCGAAGTCGCGTTTCTGCGCCT
>CAVEND010000089.1:0-5040 GCA_963616865.1 Faecalibacterium prausnitzii
GGGACTTCCTCTCCGAGCTCGACAACATCGTCGCGACCGCGAAGGCCAACCTCGGAGAGGAGGATGGGGGATTGACCCGTGGCATGGGGAGGACGGCGAACTTTGACGCAAGGCAAAACACAAACACAAACGCAAAAACACAACAAAACGGAAGGATAACGGAAAAATGGGATTCGACACGGTGAAAATCAAGGGCGTCGTCCACCACGTGGGCGCGACCGAGGAGATCGGGGCCAACGGCTTCGCCAAGAGGCTTCTCGTCGTCTGCGACGACCCCGCCTCGCAATACCCCCGCTACGCCGCCATCGAGGCGAAGCGCGGGAAGATGGGGGACAAGACGCGCCTCCTCGACGGCCTTTTGAAGGGCGAGGAGGTCGCGGCCGTCTGCGCACCGGAATCGCGGCAGTGGAAGGATCGGTGGTTCACCTCGCTCACGCTCCTCGCGCTGGCGGTGCGCAACCCGCCCGCCGACGGCGCGGCGGCGCAAGTCCCACCGCCCGCCGAGATCGCGGAATCAAGCCCGGACGAGCTTCCGTTTTGAGGAGGGTGGCGATGAGAAAAGACGATGACGACCTCCAGCTCCCGGACGAGAACAACCACCTGAAGGGGACGGAATACGCCGTGATTCCGAGCGGCGAGAACTCCCCGATCCGTCGCGGCGTTGTGACCATAGACGGCGCGAGGCTTCGCTTCGCGGTGTTCCCGGAGAAAATCTCGCGCAACGGGCGGCCCTACCACCCCGTGCGCTTCCAATACCTCTCCGATTCCGAGTTCGTCCTCCGCGCCGTGCGCGTGGACGGGAAGAGGGACGGAGGCGCGAAATGACGGGGGAGGCGGCCTGCGAGTTCGACATCATGGTCGACCCCGCCACTCTGTCGATGGCGCAGAGGAAGCTCTACTCGCTCCGCAACGGGCGCGTCAGGACGTTCGCGAACCCGAAGGTCGCGAGGGGGATGAGGGTCGTCTCCTTCCTCGCCAGGAACGCCGTGCGGACGCTCGGCGTCCGCCTCCCGCCGCCCGGCGCGGCGGTCAGGCTGGAGGCGACCTACCACTACGCGATCCCGAAGTCGCGCCAGCGCGGCAAGGGGGCTCACGCGGACGGAGAGCCGTGCCTCTCGCGCGCCATGGGCGACGCGGACAACCGGCACAAGGCCGTCCAGGACGCGCTCGCCGACGCGGGGCTGTTCGCGGACGACGTCCTCGTCTCCGACCTCCGCGTCCGCAAGCGGTGGACGGCGGGCTCGCCTCGCATCCACATCCGCATTGAGGAGGATTCGCCCGCCGACGCGGAAGGGCGTTGACATTCCGTGCAGTCAGAAGGGGGGCAGGGGATCGAAATGGCAATGGGAATCTCATCTGCGGGCGGCAAGTCCGCCCGGTGCAGGGGCGCGGGATGCCCGCTGGCGGCGGAGGCGGACGACCCGCGCTCGCCGTGCGCGGCGTGCTCGGGGCCCGTCTCGTGGACGGAACGCCGCCGCGACGGCTCTTCCCGGACGCACGGACGCGCCCGCTCGTGCCACGGATGCCCGATGGACGGGCGGGGCCTCCCCGTGTGCTGGGCGGCCTGCAAGGGGCCGAACACGGACTTCGTGACGGACGGGCAGAGCGTCGTCACCCTCGGCTCGATGCCGAACCCGGACTCCTACATCGCCGACTTCGGCAAGGCGGGGCCGGCTGGCGGCGAGGGGCCTTCCGGGTGGGGCTTCGCGGGGTTCGCGTCGGAGCGCGAGGAGCTTCTGGCCGTGCGCGTCGCCGAGCGCATCCTCCGCCTCGACGGGCGGTCGTTCGCCTCGCTGGCCGCCCTCTGCCGCCGGGGGACGCGGGGCGCGTGCGCGAGTGTCGCCGCGCGCATCGGATGCGACGTCCGCCTCGTCGAGCGGGAGGACGGCCTCGTCCGCCGGATGTTCGCGAGGCTCGGCGGGTGCGACGCCGCCGACTGGGACGTCCTGCGCCTCAAGGCCCTCGGCCTCAACCAGTCGGAGGTCGCGGCGCGGGCGCGGGTCTCCAAGCAGGCCGTCTCGAAGAGGGCGAGGCGCATACGGGAGAGGACGGGGATCTCGGTCGGCGACGTCCACAGCCCGCGATACCACATCTGATCTGGAAAGTTGAAACGGAGGCTCGAACATGGCGAACGAAGGCAACCTGAAGCCGATTGACGGCTCGGACATGGCGAGGCGGCTCGGCCGCGCCGGGGGCGTGAAGTCCGGGAAGAGGCGCGCCGAGGCGAGGACGATGCGCGAGGCGTTGAAGGCTATCCTCGCGACCGAGATCCCAAAGGGGTCCGCCCTCTACCCGAAGATGAGGGCGCAGATGGAGGCGATGGGGATCGGGGGGCGGCCGCAGGTCATGCTGATGCCCCTCATCGGGCTCGTCAACAAGGCGGCCCATGGCTCGCCGGAGGCGTTCTCCGTCATCCGCGACACCATCGGCGAGAAGCCGAAGGACGTCATCGAGAGCGTCGCCGCGCCGCCGCCGGTCGTCCTCGGGCTCTTCGACCCGGCGAGGGTCGAGGGCGAGAGGGCGCGGCAGGACGCGGAGGCGGCTCGGGCGCGCGCGCCCGCCGACGGGAAGGCTTTGGAACGGACGCCCGAACGGGCTGAAACACAAACAACGCAAACGACACAAACAACGCAAACAAGGAGCTGACGCATGGAAAACCGGGAAAGGCTGAAGATCGAATACGTCCGGGTGGACGACATCATACCCTACGACAAGAACCCGCGCAGGAACGACAGGGCGGTCGACGCGGTCGCCGCCTCGATGCGCTCGTTCGGGTTCAAGGTTCCAATCGTCATCGACGAGAACAACGTGATCGTCTGCGGGCACACGAGGATCAAGGCGGCGAAGAGGCTCGGGATTGCGGAGGCCCCGTGCGTCCGCGCCGTCGACCTCACGCCGGAGCAGATCAGGGCGTTCCGCGTCGCCGACAACAAGGTCTCGGAGCTCGCCGAGTGGGACGACGCGCTCCTCGCGGGGGAGGTGGCCGCCCTCCCGGAGTTCGACTTCGAGCAGTTCGGCTTCGACCTCGGCGACATCGCGCCGCAGGGCGACGTCGACACGGAGGAGGATGCGTTCGACGTCGACGCGGAGCCGGAGGCGGTCTTCGTGAAGCCGGGCGAGGTGTGGCGGTGCGGCGACCACCGCCTGATGGTCGGCGACGCCACGAACCCCGGCGACATCGCGAGGCTCATGGCGGGCGACCTCGCCGACCTCGTCATCACCGACCCGCCCTACAACGTGGGGTACGAGGGGCTGGACGGCATGACGATCAGGAACGATTCGATGGAGGACGCGAAGTTTCGCGAGTTCCTCACCGCCGCCTTTCGCAACATGGCCTCGTCGCTCAAGCCGGGCGGCGCGTTCTACGTCTGGCACGCGGATTCCGAGGGCTACAACTTCAGGGGCGCGTGCCACGACGTCGGGCTGAAGGTTCGCCAGTGCCTCGTGTGGAAGAAGAACGCGCTCGTCCTGGGGCGGCAGGACTACCAGTGGATTCACGAGCCGTGCCTCTACGGGTGGCGCGACGGCGCGGCGCACGAGTTCCACGGCGGCAGGTCGCAGACGACGGTGCTGGAGTTCGACAAGCCGCAGCGGTCGAAGATGCACCCGACGATGAAGCCCGTCGCCCTGTTCGCGCACCTGATGGCCAACTCCTCCAAGGAGGGCGACATCGTCCTCGACCCCTTCGGCGGGTCGGGGACGACGATGGTCTGCGCCGAGCGGGCGAACCGCAGGGCGCGGCTCATGGAGATCGACCCGACCTACGCCCAGCGGATCATCAACCGCTGGCAGGAGGACAGCGGCAAGAAGGCCGTCCTCCTCGACCCCGGCGGCGGAGGCGGTGGCGCGGCCTCGGAAGATTCAACACAAGGACAACAGGAACAAGAACAACAAGGCAAAGAGAAAGGCGAAAGAAAATGAGATCGACATCGGAATACGTGAGCCCTGGGCATCCCGACAGCGTGGCGGACCTGATCGTCTCCCACCTCCTCGACCGGCACCTGGAGCGCGACCCCAAGACGCGCTTCGCGCTGGAGTGCCAGGTCAAGGACAACTTCGTGACGCTCGGAGGCGAGGTGACGAGCCGCGCCGGCCTCACCAACGCGGAGATCGACGGCTTCGTCCGCGAGGCCGTGCGCGACATCGGCTACACGCGGGAATACGCCGCCGACTGGGGCGCGGACAACGCCCTCGACGCGGAGAACCTCCGCGTCACGGCCCACATCGGCTCGCAGTCGCCCGACATCGCGCAGGGCGTCGACGCGGACGGCTGGGGCGACCAGGGCATCTTCTGGGGGATGGCGACAGGCGGCCGCGACACGGACATGATGCCGAGAGACCACTTCCTCGCCCGCCAGATCGGGATGGAGCTCTACGACCTCGCGCTGCGCGGCGACCTCCCCATCGGCCTCGACATCAAGACGCAGGTGGCGGTGGACGGCGGCGACGTCGCGCAGATCGTCGTCGCCGCCCCGATGCGGGAGGCCTCCCTGGCGGGTGAAGTCCGGGATGTCGCCCTCCGCGTCGCACGGCGGCACGCGGCGCGCGTGGACGCGGGGTGTGTCATCGTCAACGGCACGGGGGCCTACGTCCGCCACGCCTCGCAGGGGGACTGCGGCACGACGGGGCGCAAGCTCGCCGTGGACTTCTACGGAGGCAACTGCCGCGTCGGCGGGGGAAGCCCGTGGGGCAAGGACGCGACGAAGGCGGATGTCACGCTCAACGTCTACGCCCGCGCGCTCGCCGTGGACGCGGCCTGGCGGATGGGGCTGGAGACGGTCTACTGCGCGATCTCCTGCTGCATCGGCCGGCGCGACATCGACATCACCTTCCTCGACGGCCGCCACAACGAGATGGAGCGGAGGGTCGAGGGCAGGCCCGCGCGCGAGGTCATCGCGTCGCTGGGGCTCGACCGACCCGTGTTCGCGTGGAAGAAGCGCAACGGACTCTTCGACGCGCCGTGACGCGGCAGGCCCCAGACCTCCCGCCAGCCGCCAACCCGCTCGCGGACCTGATCGTCCCCGCCTACCACGAGGCGTG
>CAVEND010000090.1:0-5010 GCA_963616865.1 Faecalibacterium prausnitzii
CGGCATGCCGCCGACGGGCGGCCTCGGCATCGGCGTCGACCGCCTCGTCATGTTCTTGACCGGCACCGACTCCATCCGCGACATCGTTTTGTTCCCGCAAATGAAGCGCACGACATGAGACACCTTCCTCTTCTTCTCGCCGCCGCCGTCGCGGCCTTGGGCGCGTTCGGGCAGTCGGCCAACCAAGTCGGCGCGGCGCCCGACTTCGGCACGCGCTACGCGACGGACGCCTATCCCGGCTTCGACACGGACTTGGGCCCCTTCCAACTGGAGCGCAAGGAGCCGCGCTGGTTCGCGTTCATCAACGGGCCCGCCAAGGACACGCCGGAGGCGCAGTTCCTCCACGGCATCGCCTTGGAGGAGCGGGGCGCGTGGGGCCGGGCGGCGAAAGCCTACGACGCGCTCGTGCGCGAATGGCCCGCCGCGAAGGAGGCCCCCTTGGCGCAGGCGCGTCTCGCGGAGATCTTGGACGAGAAGGAGGACGA
This sequence comes from Faecalibacterium prausnitzii, assembly GCA_963616865.1. Taxonomy (GTDB): domain Bacteria; phylum Verrucomicrobiota; class Kiritimatiellia; order RFP12; family UBA1067; genus UBA1067. Next base: position 486 of record CAVEND010000090.1, read on the forward strand.
TGCGTTCGAAGCGTTCCTCGCGTATCTCTACCTCGTGGACTTCTACTCGTTCCAGTGCGACTACGCCGCGAGCGTGACCACGATGCACCGCCTCGCGGGCAAGATGCGCGAGGAGGGCAAGACGATCCTCTTCTTCCGTTTCCGGAACACGGTGGACGTCCGCCGCGCCTTCGAGTGCTGCGTCCTCCGCGCGCCGGGGGCCGCGTGGGCGCCGGGGGCGATGCTCACCATCGCCGAATTGCGCGAGGAGGCGGGCGACTGGGAGGAGGCCGTCAAGGTCTACGAGAACGTCCAGAACCTCCACCACGGCACGGCGGAGGCGACCGAGGCGTGCTTCCGCGAAGCGTCCGTCCGCATGCGGATCCTTGAGGATCGCGGCTACAACCGCGAGCGGTGCGTGGACACGCTGCTCTTCCTGAATCGGGCGGAGACGGTCGTTGGCGACGCGCAAAAGCCCGCCGTCCGCGCGTTCCGCGACGCGCTGACCACGCGGCTCGACGACGAGGACTACCGCGCGGCGTCGTTCTACGATTCGCGCATGCGCACGCGGCGCAGCGCCATCCGCGCCTACGAGCAGTTTTTGAAAGACCACCCCGACAGCGCGCACGCCGAGACGGTTCGGACGCGCCTTGGGGAGTTGACGGAAGGAGTTGACGAATGAAAGTTCTTGTGCCCACGCTTGTCGCCGCGACGCTCATCCTCTGCGGGTGCGCGACGCACTACAGTTGGCGGCCGAAGGTGAAGGAGTCCATGCGCCACGTCGCCGTGCCGACGTTCCGCAACGAGACGAACCTGCCGGAGATCGGCGCCGTCTCGTCGCGCCAGATCCTGCGCGAGATCCAGCGCGAGGGGACGTTCGCGATTTCCTCGGTGGACGACGCCGCGCTGGAGCTTCAGGGCGTCGTCAAGTCCGTGAACTCGTCCACGCCCGTCTCCAGCCGCCGGATCTACGGGCGGACGTCCGCCTCGGAGATGACGGCCGAGGTCGAGGTCGTCGTCGTTGACAAGCGCGAGGGGCGCGTCCTCGCCGAGCGGACGTATCGCCCGCGCGCGACCTACATGTCGGGCTCGGACGTGACGACCGCGAAGCGCGACGCGGCGGGGCGGCTCGCGGACGACTTGGCGCGGCAGGTCGTCGACGACTTGCTCACCTTGAAGGATTTGAAGGATTAAAGGAGGGTTCTCATGGACGACGTTCACGCCGTAATCGAACTGAAGATCACGCCCCAGCGCGACTGCGGGTTCGGGAAGATCGCCGAGCACGTCTCGCGCTTCAACGAGGTCGAGGCCTGCTTTTTGATGAGCGGGGGCTACGACCTGCTCGTCTTCGTCAAGGGCTCGTCCCTGCAGGACGTCGCCCAGTTCGTCGCGCAGGATCTCTCGACCATCGAGGGCGTCCTCTCGACCGCGACGCATTTCATGCTCAAGACTTACAAGGCCAAGGGGATCGCCGAGTCGCTGGGCATCGATTCCCGTCTGGAGGTGTCGTGACATGGCCGTCGATCTCGCACAGAAGGCGCAGAATTTCGCGAACCGCGGGCGCCAGGCCCTCGAAACGGGGAAGTATGACCTCGCCGTCGACATGCTGATGGAGGCCGTCGCGGCGGCCCCCGACATTTTGGAGACGCGCAAGCTCCTGCGGGCGGCGCAGATCGCGAACTTCCGCAAGGGCGGCGGCAAGACGGGCGTTTTCGCGAAGATCGGCTTCGCGCTGGAGCGCCAGAAGATCATGGGTCTCGTCAAGAAGGGCGATGGCGCGGCGGCGATGGCGGAGGCCGAGAAACTCCTCGCGCAGAACCCGCTCGACCCCGACAACATCGAGGCGGCCGTCAAGGCGGCGGAGGCGGCGGGCAAGGCCGACCACGCGGCCGTGACGATCGAGGCGGCCTACGAGTGCTCGAACAAAGACCCCTCGCTCTTGGAGCGCGTCGCGGCGTATTACACGATGGCGAAGCGCTGGGACAAGGCGCGCGACGCCTACCGCAAACTCTCCGAGTTGAAGCCGGGCGACCAGCGCGTCATGGGGCTTTTGAAGAACGCCGAGGCGCAGGCGACGATGAGCGCGGGCTGGACGGACGCCGTCGGCAAGAAGGGCGGCTTCCAGAGCCTCATCGCCAACAAGGAGCAGGCGGCGAAACTCGACGCGGCGAACAAGGCCGTCGTGGCGGGCGAGGACGCGGAGCTGCTCATCGCGGAGAAGTTGAAGGCCATCGAGGCCGAGCCGAAGAACATGAACGCGCGCCGGGCGTTGGCGAGGCTCTACATTCAGGCGAAGCGCTACTACGAGGCGATTGACGTCCTCCAGCAGGCGATTGAGGTGTTGGGCTCGATGGATCCCGAGCTCGACCGCATGCTCGCGCAGACGAAAGTCCAATACTACGACCAGCAGATCGCGCTCCTGCGCGAGCAGGGTCAGGAGGACGAGGCCGTCGCGCTTGAGGGCGAGAAGAACCAGTTCGTCTTCGACGACTTGGCGCAGCGCGTCGAGCGCTACCCGAACGACCTCCACCTGCGCTACGAGCTGGGCAAGGAGTATTATTCGTATGGCTACTACGACGAGGCGTTGACGCACCTGCAGTTGGCGCAGAAGTCGCCGAAGGACAGGCTGTGGGCGCTCTACTACCTCGCGATGTGCTTCCTCCACCAAGGGCAGACGGACATGGCCGTCATGCAGTTGGAGACGGCGCGGGACGCGCTGCCCACGATGGACGAGCTCAAGAAGAAGGTCGTCTACCAGTTGGGGCGTTGCGCCGAGGACGCGGGCGACCTCGAAAAGGCGTATCAATGCTACAAGGACGTCTACTCGTCGGATGTCGGCTTCGAGGACTTGGGCGAGAGGATGCTCGCCGTCAACCAGGCGATCCGAAAGGCGCAGCAGGGTTGAGGGAGAGGTGGCAGCCCCAAGGAGAGTCGAACTCCTCTACCAAGCATGAAAAGCTCGTGTCCTAGCCGATAGACGATGGGGCCGTTTCGAAAAGTGCGTATAGTATACCAAAAGTCATGACCGAGCGTCAAGCCTATCTCGCGTTCCATTTGACGTCGCACGTGGGATCCGCGACGCTGGCGCGGCTCGTCGAGAAGCACGGCTCGGCCGTGGCGGCGTGGGCGGCGTATCCCAACAAGGTGGCGCGCGCGGGCGACGAGGTGGATGTCGAGGCGGAGGAGGCGCGGGCGCGTTCACGCGGCGTTCAGATCCTCACGCTTTTGGACGAGGGGTATCCGGCCCGCCTCAAGGCGGCGCCCCAGCCGCCGCTCGCCCTTTACGTGAAGGGCGATGTCGCCGCGTTGGGCAAGCCGTTCGTCGCCCTCGTCGGCACGCGGCGGGCGACAGCCTACGGGCGGGAAATGGCGCGTCGCCTCGCGCGCGACCTCGCGCAGGCGGGCTGGGGGATCGTCTCGGGGCTTGCCGTGGGCATCGACGGCGAGTCCCACCGAGGGGCGCTCGACGCGAACGGCCTCACGGTCGGCGTGATCGGCTCGGCGCTCGACAAGTTCTACCCGGAGGAGAACCTCGATTTGGCGCGGGAGATTGTCGAGAAGGGCGGGGCCGTCGTGAGCCAGTTTCCGTTCGGGCGTCCCGCCGACCAAACGACGTTCCCCATCCGCAACCATGTCGTGGCATCGCTCTCGTCGGGCGTTGTGGCGGTCGAGTGTCCGCTCCGCTCCGGCACACTGATCACGACGTCGATGGCGGCCGATTTGGGTCGCCCCGTCATGGCCGTCCCCGGCCGCGTCGATCAGCGCATGAGCGCGGGGTGCCTCCACTTGATCCGCGAGGGGGCGACGCTCGTGCGCCACGCCGATGATGTCCTCGAAATCCTCTCCGATTTCTTCGGGGGTTCCAAACGCCCGCCGCGCAAGGAGGACGAAAAAGAGGAGGACGCGGAGGAGACCATTCAAGATCCGCCGCGCTATTCCGTCGAGGAGGCGCTTCTCATGACGCACATCGACCGCGAGGGGATTTCCTTGGACGAACTCGTCCGCCGGACGCGCCTTCCCGTCGCGAAAGTCAATTCGCTTGTGATGGAGCTGCGGATCAAGGGCTTCGTCAGGTTTCTCCCCGGCAACCGCGTCTCGCTTTTGTGAACAAACTGAACGCTTCTTGAGAAAGGCACGCGCATGAGTTATTACTTGATGATCCTCGTCGGCTCCGTGCTGGTGAACAACTTTGTCTTGAGCCGCTTCCTCGGCTGCTGCCCGTTCCTCGGCGTCTCGAAGAAGACGGAGACGGCGCTGGGGATGTCGGGGGCGGTTGTCTTCGTGATGACCATCGCGGCGGCGGTGACGTGGTGCATCGACCACTGGGTGCTGCAGCCGAACGGGCTTGGCTACATCCACACGCTCGCGTTCATCCTCGTCATCGCCGCGCTCGTGCAATTCATCGACATCGCGATGAAAAGGTTCATGCCGCCGCTCCACGCCGCGCTCGGCATCTTCCTGCCGCTCATCACGACGAACTGCGCCGTCCTTGGTGTCGCGGAGATCAACTGCAAGCAGGGGACGGGATTTTTCGAGTCTGTCTTCT
>CAVEND010000091.1:0-4990 GCA_963616865.1 Faecalibacterium prausnitzii
AGGAGTTTGCGCCACGCCTCGATCTCGTCCTCGGTGAGTTCCACCGGCGGCAAGTCGGGCTCCGGGAAATAGCGGTAGTCGTGCGCGTTCTCCTTCGAGCGCATCGAGGCCGTCTCGCCCAACTCGGGGTCCCAGCGGCGCGTCTCCTGAACGATGGCCTCGCCACGCGCCACGCAGAGACGCTGCCGCGCCGCCTCGTGGACGAGCGCGGCGTGGATGCCGGAGAAGGAGTTCATGTTCTTGATCTCAACCTTCGTGCCGAGCGTCGCAGACCCCTTGGGGCGGATGGAGATGTTGACGTCCGAGCGGATGTTGCCCTCCTCCAAATTGCCGTTCGTGACGCCCGCGTAGATGAGCATTTCCCGCAACGCCGTCAAGTAGGCGATGGCCTCGTCGGCCGAGGCAAGGTCAGGCTCCGAGACGATCTCCATGAGCGGCGTCCCGCCTCGGTTGAAGTCCACGCCGGAGGTCGTCGGGTAGTGGTTGATCTTCGCCGCGTCCTCCTCCAAATGGATGTGGTTGATGCGGATCGTCTTCTTCGAGCCGTCCGCCAAGGTGATCTCCACGCCGCCGCCGAGGCAGAGCGGATGCTCGTTCTCGGAGATCTGGTAGTCCTTGGCCATGTCGGGGTAGAAGTAGTTCTTGCGGTCGAACGTCGCCCGCTTGTTGATCGTCGAGCCGAGCATGAGCCCCGACATGACCGTCAAGCGGATCGCCTCGCGGTTCATGACGGGCAGCGCCCCCGGATAGCCGAGGCAGACGGGACACGTGTGCGTGTTGGGCTCCGCCCCCGTCTCCAACGCGCAGCCGCAGAACATCTTTGTCTTCGTCTTGAGCTGGACGTGCGTCTCCAACCCGATCGTGTTCTCGAATTCCATCTTGCCCCCCAAATCCCTCACGCGCCGTCGAAGCGAACCGTCGCCGCCCGGCCGTGCGCGTCCAAGCCCTCGACGGCGGCGAACGCCTCGATGGTCGGCCGCGTCGCCGTCAAGTCGCCCTTCGTGAACGCGACGAAACTGTGGCGGCGGCGGAAATCGTCGGGCGTGAGCCCGCTGAACATCCGCGCCGCGCCGCCCGTCGGCAGGACGTGCGAGGGCCCGGCGACGAAATCGCCCGCCGACTCCGGCGTCCACGGGCCCACGAAGACCGCGCCCGCCGCGCGGACGCCGCGCAGGACGCGCTTCGCGTTCCTCGTCATGATCTCCAAATGCTCCGGCGCGAAATCGTTGACGACATTGAGTCCCTCCTCGACGGACGAGGCCACGACGATGAGAATGCCGCCACGCGCGATGACGCGCTCGATCTTGTCGCGGCGCGAAAGCGTCTTCATCTGACGGACGAGTTCCGAGCGGATGGATTCGGCCTGCGCTTTCGACGCGCAGACGCAGAGCGACTTCTCAAGCCCGGAGCCGTGCTCCGCCTGCGAGAGCAAGTCCGCCGCGATGTGAGAAACAGAGGCCGTCTCGTCGCAGAGGACGGCGATCTCGCTGGGGCCCGCCACCTGGTCGATGGCGACATAACCGTAGACTTGCCGCTTCGCCGCCGTGACGAAGGCGTTTCCGGGGCCCGCGATCTTCTGGACTTTCCGGCACGTCTTCGTGCCGAACGCCATCATGCCAATCGCCTGAATGCCGCCCACGCGGTAGATTTCCGTCGCGCCCGCGAGTTTGAGGGCGAAGAGGAGGACGGGGTTCACGCATCCGTCTTTGCCGGCGGGTGTGCAGGCGACGATCTCGCGGACGCCGGCCGCCTTCGCGAGCGTGACGGTCATGACCGCCGTGGAGGCGAGCGGCGCGGTGCCGCCGGGAACATACACGCCCACGCGATCCATGGGCGAGAAGAACTCGCCCGCCTCGCCGCCGTTCGGAAGCTTGAACTGCCACGGACGGCGCAACGACGCTTTCGAGAATCTCAAGACACGCGCGTGCGCGTCCTTGACGGCGCGGATGAGTTTCGTGTCAATGCCGTCGGCGGAGATTTTGGAAACATCCACCTTCAACGCGGCCGCCGACCGCGCCTTGAAGCCCTCGAAGCGGGCGACGGCCTCCAAGACGGCCTTGTCGCCGCGACGGCGGATGTCGGGCAGGAGTTTCGCCGCCGCCTCTTCCGCCTCCGCCGGGAAGGCGGCGCGTTCGTGAAACCGCGCGACACGCGGATCGGAGACTGGGACAATCGGGATCATCGCACGGGGATGCCTTCGCGCCCGTTCATCATCATGCACTTGACCTTCGCCTCGACGGCGAGCGTGTCGCCGACGTAGCCAAAGACCTCATACGAACCCAAGGGCAGCCGCTCGCGGATGACCTTGACGAGCGTGGTCAGTTTGTCGCCGGGGCGCACGGGGCGGCGAAAACGCGCGCTCTCGATGCCGGCGAACGCGAAGGAGGCCTGGTGGCTGAGGACGCCTCGCGCAACGACGCCCGCGCCCGCCACCTGACACATCGCCTCCACGAGGACGACGCCGGGGACGATGGGGTAGTTCGGGAAATGGCCCTTGAAGAACTCGTTCTTCTCGCTCGTGAAGGTATACTCGCCCAACGCGCCCGTCTCGTCGGCGGAAATGAGCGTGTCGACGAAGAGGAACGGATCGCGGTGCGGCAGAAGCTCGATGCCGGGCGTGTTGTAGACGTTCTTGAACGACGGGAACTCCATGGCCGACTCCTTATTAGACGTGTTTGAAGACGAGAACGCCGTTGTGGCCGCCGAAGCCGAGCGAACTCGAAAGCGCGGTGCGGATCTCGCGCTTCACGCCGACGTTCGGCGTGTAGTTGAGGTCGAGCGGCGTCTCGCCGTGCTCGACATCGACATCGAGATCCGGCTCGTCGTAGTTGATCGTCGGCGGGATGAAGCCCTCGTGGATGGCGAGCGCGGTGATCGCCGCCTCCAACGCGCCCGTCGCGCCGAGCAAGTGCCCGTGCATCGACTTCGTGGAGGAGATGTTGATCTTCCTCGCGCCCTCCTCGCCGAAGACGGTCTTGAACGCCTTGGTCTCCATCTGGTCGTTCAAGTGCGTCGACGTGCCGTGCGCGTTGATGTAGTCGACCTCGGACTTGTCCGACACGCCCGCGTCCGCGAGCGCGAGCTCAATCGCCCGCACCGCGCCCTCGCCCGACGGATCGGGCGCCGTGATGTGGTAGGCGTCGCTCGTCGCGCCGTAGCCGGCGAGCTCCGCGTAGACACGCGCCGAACGCGCCTTCGCGTGTTCCTCGCTCTCCAAGATCAGCACCGCCGCGCCCTCGCCCATGACGAAGCCGTCGCGTCCCTTCGTGAAGGGGCGGCAGCTCTTCTCCGGCGTGTCGTTGTAGTGCGTCGAGAGGGCCTTCATCTTCATGAAGCCGCCGACGGTGAACTCGTTGATGACCGCCTCCGTGCCACCCGCGATGACGACGTCCGCCCGCCCGGCGCGGATCATGTCGAGCGCGAAGCCGAGCGCGTCCGTCGAGGAGGCGCACGCGGTGACGACGACCTGCGAGGGGCCCTTCGCGCCGAGGACGATGGAGACGTTGCCCGCCGCCTCGTTCGGGATGAGCTCGGGGACCGCCAACGGCGAGAGCCGGTCGGGCCCGCGCTCGAAGAGCGTCTTGTAAGCCTCGCCCGTCACGTCGATGCCGCCGATGCCGTTGCCGAAGAGGACGCCGACGCGCGTCATGTCGGGCTTGTTCTCCGCCGTGTAGCCCGCGTCCTTCCACGCCTCGACGGCGGCCGCGACCGCGAACTGCGAGAACCGCGCCATGTGCCGCGCCTCGCGCTTGTCGATGAGCCCGGAGTCGATGGCGTAGGCTTGGAAGTCCTTGACCTCCGCCGCGATCTGCGCCGTGCAGCGCGAGGCGTCGAAGCGCGTGATGCGCCCGATGGCGGGTGTGCCCGCCTTGAGGCTCGCCCACGCCGCCTCCTTGCCGTTGCCGTTCGCGCAGAGCATCCCGATGCCCGTAATCATCACTTTCTTCATCGTTTTTCCTTTTACAGTTCTGGCCATGTCATCAAGGTGCCGGCGTAGGTGAGCCCGGCCCCGAACCCGACGAGCACGATGGTCATGCCGTCCTTCAGCTCGCCCGCCCGCGAGGCGAGGTCGAGCGAAATCGGAATGGAAGCCGCCGAGGTGTTGGCGGTCTCCTGCAAATTGAGGTAGAATTTCTCCAAGGGGAGCTTCATGCGCCGCGCGCACGCCTCGATGATGCGCCCGTTCGCCTGGTGGGCGAAGACGCGGTCGAGGGCGGCGGGCTCCAAGCCCTTGCGCTCGCACAGTTCCGCCGTGACGCGGGACATCGCCTTGACGGCGAACGCGAAGACGTCGTGGCCCATGAGCGAGAGCGTCGAGGGGGCGACGTGCGTCGTCGTCGGGACGCCGGTTTCGGGGTCGAAGGCGAGCGACATCATCGTCCCGCCGGTGCGCTGGATGAAGTGCCGCCCGGTGCCGTCCGCGCCGAGGATGGTGGTCGCCGCGCTCGACAACGCCGCCTCGCCCGGCTTCGAATCGTTGCCGAGGACGACCGCGCCCGCGCCGTCGCCGAAGAGGATGCACGAGCTGCGATCCTTCCAATCGACGATGCGCGTCAAACACTCCGAGCCGATGACGAGCGCCTTGCGCTCCGGGTGGTAGTTGATCCAGCCGCGCGCCTGCTCCAGCGCGTAGACGAACCCGGCGCACGCCGCCTGCAAATCGTAGGCGCCCGCGTTGGGGCAGCCGAGGAGACCCTGCACGAGGCACGCCGTCGAGGGGAAGGGATTGTAGTCGGCCGAACTCGTCGCCACGATGATGAGCCCGACGTCCTCCGGCGCGACGCGGGCCTGATCCAGCGCGGCGCGGGCGGCCTTGACGGCCATGGTCGAGGTGGTCTCGCCCTCGTCGGCGACGTGCCGGGAGTGGATGCCCGTGTGCGAGTAGATCCACTCGTCCGACGTGTCGAGCGTCGTGGCGAGCGTTTCGTTCGTCAGGACGCGCGGCGGGAGGTAGCTCCCCGTTCCTAAAATTCGAATACCCATAAGACCC
>CAVEND010000092.1:0-4972 GCA_963616865.1 Faecalibacterium prausnitzii
GCCCGCACAAACTCCGCCACTCGTTCGCGACGCACCTCCTTGACGCGGGCGCGGATTTGCGCAGCGTCCAGGAGATGCTTGGCCACGCCTCGCTCTCCACGACGCAGATTTACACACACGTGTCGGTCGAACGCCTCAAGGATGTCTGCGCCAAATCCCATCCGCGTGGACCCATTCGGTAAAATTGTCGTCGCACAAGAGGGGTGCGTGTGGTATAATAGGGAACACAACCAAAACATCACGGAGGAAGATTATGGCAATGAATCGTCGCGAGTTCCTGAAGGGGACGGCTTGGATGGGAACGGCCGCGCTGGCCGCCGGCTGTCAGTTGAACCGCTTGGGGCTTGGCGAAGGGGGCGTGATGCAGAATTACGTCTACACCCCCCTGAAGGGCAAGAAGATCCGCGTCGGCTTCGTGGGCGTCGGCTCGCGCGGCTCGGGCGCCGTCCACCGCGTCGCCCAGATCCCCGGCTGCGAGGTCGTCGCGCTCTGCGATGTGAACGACAACGCGCTCAAGTCGAATTTGAAGTGGCTCAAAGACCACAAGCACACCGCCGCGACGAAGACCTACCTGGGCCCCGAAGCCTACAAGGATCTCTGCGACTTCGGCGACTGCGACGTCGTCTACTGCGCGACGCCGTGGGCCCTTCACGCGCCCGTCGCGCTGCGCGCGCTCAACGGCGGCAAGATCGCCCTCGTCGAGGTCACGAGCGCGCTCACGACGGACGAGTGCTGGTCGCTCGTCGAGGCCTCCGAGAAGTGGCGCCTCCCCTGCATGCAGCTCGAGAACTGCGTCTACGGCGAGATCGAGCTCCTCGAGCTCCACCTCGCGCGCCTCGGGATGTTCGGCGAGATCAACCACGCCGAGGGCGCCTACATCCACGACCTCCGCGAGATCATCCCCTCCATCCCCGGCACGATCCGCAACTCGGAATACGCCTGGCGCTACGACGAGAACATGAAGCACAAGGGGAACCGCTACCCGACGCACGGGCTCGTGCCGCTCTGCCAGACGCTCGGCATCAACCGCGGCGACCGCCTCGACTTCCTCGTCTCGCTTGAGAACGGCCCGCACAACACGAACTACGAGCGGTTCAAAAAGGAGTATCTGACGAACGCCGACCCGCGCAAGTTCGACCCGCCGGCGGAGATGGGCGACATGAACACGACGCTCATCAAGACGGTGAACGGCAAGTCCATCCTCGTCCAGCACGACGTGAGCTCGCCGCGCCCCTACACGCGCCTCAACCTCATCTCCGGCACGAAGGGCATCGTCCGCGACTTCCCGTTCCAGTGCACGTTCGAGGAGTCCTGCTTCGACGGCAAGGGCCACGGCTGGTATAGCGAGGCGAAGGCCGAGGAGATCCGCACGAAGTTCATGCACCCGCTCTGGCGCGACGTCTCCGAGATGGCGCAGAAGGTCGGCGGCCACGGCGGCATGGACTTCATCATGGATCTGCGCTGGGCGTGGTGCCTGCAGAACGGCGAGCCGCTCGACATGGACGTCTACGACCTCGCGGCGACGAGCTGCATCTGCGAACTCACGGAAACGTCCGTCCGCAACGGCTCGAAGCCCGTCTCGATCCCCGACTTCACACGCGGCAACTGGCGCAACGTCGAGCCGTGGGGCGTCGTCAACGTCGACCTGAAGAAGATGGGTCTTGATTCCGTCAAGAAGGACTCGTCGGCGCTCAATGTTTAAGCTCCTCTGGCAAGTCTTCAAATACGGCCTCATCGGCATCCTCGCGACGGTCATCAACCTGGCCGTCGCCGAGGTTTGCGCCGCGCACGTCTGGCCGTGCTTGACCCCCGATGACCTCTTCGTCAAGTGGGGCCTCTTCGGCCTCTCGGACGCGGCGTTCCTCGTCACCGACGCGACCCGCGCCATCCGCGCCGTCTACTGCAACTTCGCGGGCTTCTTCGTCGCGAACTTGATCTGCTGGTATCTGAACAGGCTCTTCGTCTTCACGCCGGGGCGGCATCATTGGCTCGTCGAATACGCGCTCTTCCTCGCGGGGAGCGGCTTTGCGATCCTCTGCGGCTCGGTGGTGATCTGGGCGCTCGTCAGGTTCTGCGGGATGCAGACGACCTACACGTTCGTCATCAACGTCTTCGTCTCCGTCGCGGTCAATTTCGTCGTCCGAAAGTTTTGGGTGTTCAAGGGTTGAAGAGTTGAAAAGTGGAAAGGTGGAAAAGTAGAAAAGTGCGAAGGGGGGAAGGGTTGGAAAGTGGAAGAGTGGAAAGGTAGAAAAGTGCGGAGTGGGAAAGTGCGGGGAGTGATTTGTTGCTTTTTGGCCTTGCTTGCGGCGGGTGCTTTCGCCGACGGCGGGTCTGATTCACTCCGCGCCGTCCAAATTGTCGCCGAGCGGACGGCGAGCGAGGTGGCGGAGAAGAAAGTCGCCGAGATCGCGGAGCAGGCGGCGAAGACGGCCGTCGAGTCGGCGGTGAAGGCGGCCGTCGAAAAAGCCGCCGCGCAGGCCGCCGAGCAAGCGACGACGGCGAAGGACGCCGAGGAGGTTCGCAAGGAGACGCTGCGTCAGATCGACTCTCGCGTCTTCCGCCTCACCCACGCCTCCGCGCTGGAGGTCGCCGAGAACCTCAACGCGATGTGGAGCGGCGAGTTCGGGGCCAATTGGAAATTGACGAAGATCGCCGTGCCGTTCCCGGAGTCGAACTCCGTCCTCATCACCGCGCCACGGGCGATCCTCGACGCGTGCGAGAAGGCGATTGACGCCCTCGACGTCGAGGCTCGCCAAGTCTACATCGAGGCGCGGTTCGTGGAGCTCGGCAACACCGCCTCCCACAAGGTCGGCATCGACTGGTCGATGCTCGACGGGATGACGGGGGCCGTCACCTTCGGCGGCGGCATCCAGTCGACGAAGATCGGCGACGGCGTGACGCAATACAAGAAGAGCATGGCGGACAAGTCCGAGACCATCGAGTATGGCGTTTCCGGGCGGACGGAATCGGTGGACGCGAACGGCGTCCGCACCACCTCCGGCGGCTCCAACGGCTCCGTCACCTACTTCAACGGGACGCTCAACTTCTCGCAAATGGCCCTCACCCTCCGCGCCCTCGACGCGACGCAGGACTCGAAGACGTTCTCCAACCCGAAGATCATCGTCTCGTCCGGCAAGAAGGCGGTCGTCGACATGACGACGAAGTATCCGAACGTCAAGGTCTCGGCGAAGCGCACGGACGCGAGCGGCTCGACCTCGCTCGACATCGCCTCCAGCATGGAGGCGATCCCCGGCGAGGACAAGTTCATGTTCGCGAAGGAGGCGTTCTTCTCGTGGGGGATTTCGCTGGAGGTGACGCCGCGCATCTCGACGAACGGCATCATCAACGTCTCCATCGTGCCGACGATCTCCTCGCTGTCGAACTGGGTGGAGACGGGGACGACCGGCGACAGCGACAACGACGGGACGATCTCGGCGAAGTATCCGATCATCAACGTCCAGCGCCTCGTGAGCGAGTTCAACCTCGAAAGCGGCACGACGGCCGTCATCGGCGGGCTCTCGATCACCGAGGAGGAGCAGGTCGACAACGGCATCCCGCTCCTGCGCGACATTCCGTGGATCGGCCCCTACCTCTTCGGGTCGATGGTGCGCGTCAAGAAGCAGAAGGAGATCATCGTCTTCGTGACGGTTGGTCTCGTCGATCCTCGCGCGGTCAAGCGCGACGCGGGGCTCCCGAAGAACGCCGTCCTCGGCCGTCAGTATGTGAAGGAGCAGAAGCTCGAGCCCGGCGACCGCCCGGAGAAGAACATGGAGGGCATCGAGTCGCTCGACTTGCGCCCGTTGGAGGAGCAGGCGCGCGACCCCCTGCGGACGCAGCCGAAGGAGGGCTTCAGTTTCACGGACTACATCCCTTTCCGCAAGGAGAGCGATGTCATCAATTCAAAATAATGAGGAAACGCTTGTCATGAAGAAGTTGTTGTTCACGTGCGCGGTTCTCGCCGCGAGCGCGGTTTTCGCCGACCGGGTGGAGTTGAAGTCAGGCTCGTTCCTGACGGGCGCGGTCAAGAGCGTGGCGGCCGATTCTGTCGTCTTCACGTCCGACGACCTCGGCGACGTGACGATCAAGGTCGAGAACATCATGCGCCTCGACGTCGGCTCGCACACCGTCCAGCGCAACGACATGAGCGAGACGTCGCAGACCCTCTCGATCTCGAACGGCTTCTACGTCGCCGAGTCGCGACCCCTCGACATGACCGAGGTGAAGGCCATCGACCCCAAGCCGGAGACGTGGCACGGCGCGGTCACGCTCGCCTACAACGCCTCTCGCGGCAACACCTACGAGAACGCGGCGACGGTCTTGCTCAACGTCAACCGCCGTTGGGAGAAGGATCGCGTGCGCGGCGACGCGGGCTACTACTACGGCGAGAGCGCGCAGAAGGGCGAGGAACACCAGAAGACGACCGACAAGTGGGAGGTCGAGGGGCAGCACGACCACTTCTGGGCGGCGAAAATCTACAACTACGAGAACGTCAAGTTCGAGCGCGACAGAATCCAGCTCCTCGACGCGCGCTACCGCGTCGGCTTGGGCGCGGGCTACCAGTGGCTCGACGCGACCGACTTCGGCAAGGCGGGCGTTTGGAGTTTCAACCAAGAGGTTGGCCTCAACTGGGTGCGCGAGGACTACGAGAACCTCGACACGCAGAAGAACGGCTTCTGCGCCATCCGCTACGCGCACCACCTCCTGTGGACGCCGTTCGGCTTCGAGGGCTTCAACTGCTTCCACAACGCCGAGATCCTGCCGCAGGTCGACGATTGGGAGAAGTATCTCGTCAAGGCCGACGCGGGCTTTTCGACGCGCCTCGTCTACGACTGGACGCTCAACGTGAAGGTCGAGTGGGAGCACAACTCCCAGCCGGCGAACGAGCGGCTGAAGGACGATTTGCGCTATATCGTCGGCCTTGGGTATCAGTGGTGAAGAGGGTGCTTAGTGCCTGGTGCTTAGTGCTTGGTGC
>CAVEND010000093.1:0-4941 GCA_963616865.1 Faecalibacterium prausnitzii
CACACGCTTCGCGAGGCCGCCGCCCGCTCCTCTTCCGTCAGGCAAGCGCGGCGACGCTTCATCTCCGCACGCACTTCTCTTTTGTCCATCACAACGTCGGCACGGCCGCGATCAGCTGGCGCGTGTAGTCGCTCTGCGGCGCGGCGAAGACCGCCTCCGGCCGCCCCGATTCGACGAACCGCCCCTTCTCCATCACGTGGATGACATCGCAAACATTCTTGACGACGGCGAGGTCGTGCGCGATGAGGAGGATCGACAAGCCCAGTTCCCGCCGCAGCGAACGCAACACGTTCAGAATCCTCGCCTGCACCGAGACGTCGAGCGCGGAGACCGGCTCGTCGGCGACGAGGACGTCCGGCGCGGTCGCGAGCGCGCGCGCGATGGAGACCCTCTGGCATTGCCCGCCCGACATCTCGCGTGGATACTGCTCGAAGACGGCCGGCGAGAGGCCGACGAGTTCCAGCAGCTCCTCCGGGCTTTTCCGCGAGCGGTGGAGGCGCGTGACCTCGGCGAGCGTCTGCCGCACGGTCATGCGCGGGTTGAGCGAACCCACCGCGTCCTGGAACACGAGCGCGGCGCGGCCGTTCTTCCGCAACACGCCGCCGCTCGGCGCGACAAGACCCATGATGGCCTTGGCAATCGTCGATTTGCCGCTCCCCGATTCGCCGACGATGCCGACGATCTCGCCCGTGCCGACGGCGAACGTGACGCCCTTGACGACGCGCTTTTTGCCGTAGTCAACGCACAGGTTCTCGACCTCGATGAGCGCCATAAACTACTTCAGGAGTTTGTCGGCGCACACATTCAATGCCCGGAGCCGCGTTTTCGCCGCGCGGGCGACAGCCTCGATCTCCCGGCGGTAGCGGCCGTAGTCCAGCCCCAAGCACGTCCCCTCGTGCGTCTTCAAGGCGACTTGGCGGTCGGGGTCGAGCGAGGCGATGGCGGCTTTCTTGCCGTCGTAAAGCGCGGCGAACTCGTCGCGCACCTCGTGGTAGGCGTCGCGCCACGGGACGCCGGCGGCGACCTTCGTGAGCGCGACGTCCGTCGCGAACACGCCGGGCGTGAACGCCCGCCGGCACGCGGCCGCGTCAACGTTAAGCCCCTGAACGACCTTCGTCAGAATCCGCAGCGTCGCGCGTGTCGTGAAGAGCGCGTTCATGTAGAGCTTCTTCGTGTCCTGCAAGTCGCGGTTGTAGCCGCCCGGCATCGCGTGGAGGAGCGTCCACGCCGCCGTCTGCGCCCCGACGACCTGCGCCGTCTTGCCGCGCACGAGCTCCAGCACGTCGGGGTTGAACTTCTGCGGCATGATCGACGAGCCCGTGCAGTAGGCGCGAGGCAGCTTGAAGTAGCCGAACTCCGGCATCGAGAAGAGGATCAGATCCTCGGCGAAGCGCGAGAGGACGCTCATGAGCGCGGCGAGCGCGGACATGAGGCTCGCCTCGCAGAAGCCCCGCGCCATCGACGCGGCGAAGCAGTTGTGGATCGTGTCGGCGAAGCCCAGGAGTTTCGTCGTCCGCTGCCGGTCGAGCGGCAGGGGAACGCCGTAGCCCGCCGCCGAGCCGAGCGGGTTCAAGTCCGCGAGCGCGAACGCCGCCTCGAAGAGCGGGTGCGTCTCCAAGACGAGCTCCGCGTGCCCCGTCGCCCACATCGCGACGGTCGAGGGCATCGCCGGCTGCAGGTGCGTCCGCCCGACGAGCGGCACGACGCCCGACTTTTTCCCGAACGCGCACAACGCCTGCGCGAGCGAGGCGAGCTCCCCTTCCAGCGACAGGATCTCGCTTTTCATGTGCAGGCGCACGTCCACCGCGACCTGGTCGTTGCGCGAGCGGCCCGTGTGGATCTTCTTGCCCAAGTCGCCGAGTTTCTCCGTGAGGGCGCGTTCGACGGCCATGTGGACGTCCTGATCCTCGACGCGGATCTCGAACGTCGGCGAGCGGACGATCTCGCCCAACGCCTTGCGCACGGTCGACGCCTCCTTCTTGGTGAGGATGGGTTTCTTCAACCCCGCCATCTCCGAGAGCATCGTCACGTGCGCGGCGGTGCCCACGCAGTCCCACTTGACGAGGGCCTTGTCGAGGATGGGGTCGTCGCCCACCGTGTAGGCGAGGATGTCGGGATCGACCTGGTTGTCTGTGATTGTCTTTTTCATTTCGCTGTCTCCCACGCGTGTTTCAAAAGGTTTTCCGCGAGCGTCAACTTGGCCACAAGATCCTCGTCGTCCGCCCCGGACGCGAAGGCGTCGAGAAAGACGACGAACGCCTGCGCGGCGACGCCCAGCTCCGCGCTCCGCCCGCCGCCGTAGAGCGCGACCTCGACGGCCTTCTGCCGCGCCAACGGCGCGAGCCGCCCGTCGCGCCCCCGCTCCGCGACCGCCTCGCGGAAGGAGAGCGACCGCGCCCCCGCCCGGAACGGCTCGCTGAAAAAGGGCGGGCGCAGGAAGAGGCGCGAGGCGAACGTCGCGACGTCGCGGCGCGTCGCCACCCCCACCTCCAACACCTTGCGCATCAAGGCGAGGTGCTCCTCGTCCCACGCTTCGTCGTCGACGCCCGCCCCCTTCGCGGCGCGATCCCCCCGGAGGAACGACTCGATCCTCTCGCGGCTCAACCGCCGCCGCGCGTCGGGGTCGGCGCGGACGTAGGCGGCATAAGCCTCCGCGTCGGAACACTCGCGCGCGCGGACGGCGCGGTAGAAGCCCTTGACGAGTTCCGTCCGCAACGCATCGAGATCCGCGAAGCCGGGGCTGGGCACGTAGATGCGCGTGACGACACGCGACTCGTTCGTGGCGACACGCGCCGTCACCGCCGTCACGTTCGTGCGGACGTCGCCCAAGTGGATGATGATCGCGGGCGACTCGAAGGCGACGGGGCGCATCCGCTCGCCACGGTAGAGCCGCTCCAGCGTCGTCGCCGCGAAACTCGCGACGGGGCCCTGGAACTCGCGGCGCATGTCCTCCGGGCAGTTCGCGAAGACGCGCACCATCCCGTCCGCCTGGGTGACGACGGGGGCGCGCATCCGCTCGACGATTTCCGCGCGCGTGAGCGCCAAGAGAAGAAAGGCGAGGATCACGGACTGTAGATGACGCGGATGCGGTAGAACGCCTTGCCGTCGGGGCGCGTCTCGTCTTTGAGTTTCGTGCGCACGGTCGTCGCGCGTTCGGTCGCGACCACGCTCTCGTCGCCGTCGGGCAGCGTCTCGAAGCGGACGAGCGAATAGGTGAGCCCGGGGATCGAGCGGACACCGAGAACCGAGCCGCCCTCGACGAGCGCGAACGGCACGAGGGCGACTTCCGTGTCGTCGTCGATGGTCGCGAGTTCCGGCGTGACGGGAATCGTCTCCTCGACGCCGTCGGCGTCCTTCACCGTGACGGAGTTTGCCGCGTTGAGGACATAACTTCCCGACTCGTCAAGGACGAACGCGGCCGTGATGTCATAGGTCGTGTCGCTTGTCTCGTCCGTCCAAAAGACGCCCTGCGGCTTGTCGTAGTCAACGTAGGAAATGAACAAGCCAACGTCATCCGTGCCAAAGGCGTAGGTGCCCACCGCGTCCGTCGCGACGGGCGTGGAACTTTTGAGCGTGCCGCCCTCGACGGTGGCGCCGGACGTGTTCACCGTCGCGCCCGTTCCGTAGATGAGATACTTCTTGCGCACGGCGCGTCCCGTCAGCGACGAGTCGCCCAACTCGATGGTCGCCGTTTTAAGCGTGTGCGTTCCCGAAAAGCCCTTCGCGTAAGTGACGGAACCCTCGCCTTCGAGATAGTAGTTGACTGTCGTATTCGTCCGCTTACCTGTATACGCGACGTTGAAGACAATCCCGCTTGGCGCGGCGACATAGAAGTTGACGTTCGCATTGTAGGTGTCATCACCAAAGGTGGAAATAGTCAACCGCGATGTCTCGTCCACGGCGATGAACATCTGAGTGGCGTTGGTCTGAAATTTCACAAGTTTGCCGACGGTGACGCGAGAGCCGTTGAAAAGCCCCATGCGAAGCGTCCAGCCTTCGAGCTGATCGCACTCGACATCACCCGTGCCGTCCAAGACAAAGGAATCGTAGATAGATTTCGGCAATCCCGGTGCCAGAGACTTCGTATACGCCGGATAGTTGGTGATGGCAGAGCCGTCTGGCATTATGACGCGCTGCGGCGTGGCCGCCCAGTTTTCAAGCGTCGCCCACTTGCCGTCGTGCGTTCCTGTCGGACGGTAGGCATACGTGAATGTCTTTGTCTCCGACGTGGCGGGAATCTTGTATTCAAACGGAATGTCCTCCGTTGTCACGTCCGCGCCCGACGGCGTAAAGAAAACGGCGTTGTATGACGATGAACTGTTTTTCCCCCATGAAAGCGTCCCTGGCACCTCCGTGCGCGTTCCCTCGTAGTAGACCTTGACCGTGTCGTAAACGAAATTCGTGTTGGAGTAATAAGCTGTGATGGCGATGTTCGATGTCCTGAAAAGTTCATACTTCGTGCCGCCTGTCGCCGCTTGCGAGAACGACATGTAAACTTCATTCGTTGCCGCGGAGTAGAGAAAGACGCTCGTTGAGCCCAAGATGCCCGGCTTCGCCAAACGCATGACGCCGCCCTCGGAATGCATGATCCCAGGATAGTTGCTCGTCTGCGCACAGTCAATGAACACCGTCCCTTCGCCCGTGAAGTGAACCGTCGGACGGCCAACCGTCGTTTTAACTTGCGTGGTCAACGACGACGAGAGCGTCAGCGTCGTGCCCGCGTTCGGCGAGAGAGTGAGGTCCCCAGTCAACAAAATCCCCTTGGCAAGCGAGACGGTTGTGTCGGCGGTTGAAACGATGGTCGCGCCCTTCCAAACGGTGTTCGGCGAATCGTTCAGGAAGATGCCGTCAGAGCCGAGTTGAAGCGTCGAGCTTTCGATCTTCAGCGTCGCCGAAGAGTTGTTGGACTTGATGCCCTTCACCGTGTAGGAGCCGCCCGAC
>CAVEND010000094.1:0-4879 GCA_963616865.1 Faecalibacterium prausnitzii
TCTGGCGGTCCCGCACCCTTGCCCAAGGACGGGGCAACGGATTGTTTGGGCTCTGACGCCCCCGAACCCCTGCCCAAGGTGATTGAGGGAGTCGAGATTACCCGCGATGACATCTTGGTGACGCGCTCGCCCAAGGCGGGGCTTGTTGTCGCTTCGGAGGGCGATCTCGTCGTCGCGTTGGAGACCGCGCTCACGCCCGCGCTCGTCGCCGAGGGGTTGGCGCGCGAGTTCGTGAGCCACGTTCAGGCGATGCGCAAGGAGGCCGACTTCGAGGTGACGCAGCGCATCAAGGTCGCGGTCGCGTCCGACGCTGACATGACCGCCGCGCTCGCGGCGCACATGGACTATGTGAAGGGCGAAACGCTCGCGGTCGATCTTGTCCTCGCCGACGGCGCGGGCGACATCGACCTCAACGGACACAAGGCGGCCATCACGGTCGAGAAGGTGTGAAGAAAAGCATGAGAACGCTTCCGTTTGACAAGGCGAAATTGGAGGAGATCGCATCCTCCCATCCGACGCCGTTCCACATCTACGACGCGGAGGCGATCCGCGCCCAGGCGAAACGCTTCCGCAAGGCGTTTTCGTGGAACCGTGGCTTCCGCGAGTATTTCGCCGTCAAGGCGACGCCGAACCCGGAGATCATGCGCCTTTTTCAAGAGTTCGACTTCGGCTTCGACTGCTCGTCGATGGCGGAGCTGCTTCTCGCGGAGAGAGTCGGCACGACCGGCGAGGCGATCATGTTCACCTCGAACGACACGCCCGCCGAGGAGTTCCAAAAGGCGTGGGACTTGAAGGCCGTCGTCAACTTCGACGACCTCGCGCACATTCCCTTCTTCTTCGAGGCCGTTCCCGACGCGGCGGCGGAGGTGGCGCGGGACCCCGCCTCGCGCGTCTTCTGCTGCCGCTTCAACCCAGGGCCCCTGAAGGGCGGCAACGCCATCATCGGCAAGCCGGAGGAGGCGAAGTATGGCATGACGCGCGAGCAGATCATCGCGGCCTACCGCTTGCTTCAGGAGAAGGGCGTCACGCGCTTCGGCCTGCACACGATGGTCGCCTCGAACGAACTCGACCCCGATTACATCATCGACACCGCCAAAATGCTCTTCGCGCTCGCCGCCGACATCTCGGCGGAGTTGGGCATCGACTTCGAGTTCGTGAACTTGGGCGGCGGCATCGGCATCCCCTACCGCCCCGGCGAGAAGGCGATGGATCTCGACGCGGTGAGCGGCGGCATCCGCGCAGCCTACGAGGAGATGATCGATTCGCGGCGGCTCAAACCGCTCAAAATCTATTTCGAGTGCGGCCGCGTGATGACGGGCCCCTTCGGCTACCTCGTCTCGCGCGTGCGTCACATCAAGAACACCTACCGCCTCTACGCGGGGCTTGACGCGTGCATGGCGAACTTGATGCGCCCCGCGCTCTACGGCGCGTATCACGAGATCGTCGTCCCCGGCAAGGAGGGCTCGACCGAGACGAGCGTCTACGACGTGACGGGGTCGCTCTGCGAGAACAACGACAAGTTCGCGATCCAGCGCGTCCTGCCCGTCCTCGAGCGCGGCGACCTCGTCGTCATCTGCGACGCGGGGGCGCACGGCCACGCGATGGGCTTCCAATACAACGGCAAGCTGCGCTCGGCGGAGCTTCTGCTCGAAAAGGACGGCTCGGTGCGCGAGATCCGACGCGCCGAGACGCTCGACGATTATTTCGCCACGCTCAATTGCCCCCGTCGGGCGGAAGTGGTATAATTTCCAAAAAAGGTTCAAGGAGGAAAACATGAAACTCGAAGATCTCAAGGGACAAACGGTTGGCGTGTGCGTGTCGGGCGGGCTCGACTCGAAGACGATTTGCTGCGTTCTCAAGGACGCGGGCGTCAAGGTCAAGGCGTTCTCGGCGAACGTCGGCCAGCCGGACGAGAAGGACATCAACGACATCAAGAAGAAGATGGCCCCCACGGGCGTCGTCACGAAGATCGTCGACGTCACCAAGGACATGGCCGACATCTGCTTCGAGACGGTCAAGTGCCAGGCGATGTATGACGGCGGCTACTGGAACTCGACGGGCATCGCCCGCGCCGTCACCGTCAAGAACCTCCTGCCCGCGATGAAGAAGGCCGGCTGCACGGTGCTCGTCCACGGCGCGACGGGGCGCGGCAACGACCAGATGCGCTTCGAGCGCTACGTCAACGTGATGGATCCGTCCTTCGGCGTCTACGCGCCGTGGCGCGACGCGGATCTCCTCAAGAAGTTCCCCGGCCGCACCGAGATGGTCGCGTTCCTCGCCCAGCGCGGCATCACCGCGTTCGTCGGCACGAAGAAGAAGTATTCGACCGACGCGAACCTCGCGGGCCTCTCGCACGAGGCGGAGGACTTGGAGTCGATGGAGACGTCGATGCGCATCGTCAAGCCCACCATGGGCGTGTGGCCGGAGGACGCGCCCAACAAGGTCGAGAAGGTGACGCTCTCGTTCGCGAAGGGGCGGTGCGTCGCCGTCAACGGCAAGAAGCTCTCCCCCTACGACGTGATGATCCTCCTCAACAAGATCGGCGGGCGCAACGGCGTGGGCATGAAGCACGCGCTTGAGAACCGCATCATCGGCACGAAGAGCCGCGGCGTCTACGAGGCTCCGGGTATGGAAGTCCTCGGTTGCGGTCTCCGCTATGTCTACCAGGGCATTATGGACCGCCGTTCGACGGTGATGTTCGACTCGCTCTCGAAGTTCGTCGCCGACCAGATTTACGACGGACGCTGGTTCGACCCGGCGACCCGTGCGGCGCGGGCGGCGATTCAGGTCTGGGCCGACAAGGCGACTGCCGATGTCACGCTCGGCCTCTACAAGGGCAACATCTTCTTCGAGAGCCTTAAGGGCCTGAAGGCCACTATCTACAACGAGGCTGACAGTTCGATGGAAGCGTCGAACGGTCTGAATCCGCATAGTTCGCAGGGCTTTGCCGAGATTCAGTCCGTCGAAGCGAAGATGCTCGCGAAGGCGGGTCAGATTGTTCTCTGAGGTAGCGATGGAAGAGACGGAACTGAAAAAGGCGTCCGAAGAGAATCCACAGCCGCCCGAAGAGCCGAAAAAGGACGAGCCGAAGCCTGATCCGAAGGCGGAAGCGTCGGAAGAGAAGAAGGAAGAGGAGGCGACGAAGCCAGCCGAGCCGGACTGGAAAGATCGGTATGCGCGGCTTCTCGCCGACTTCGACAACTTCAAGAAGCGCACCGCCCGCGACCGCGAGGATACCTACCGCTTTGCGGAGGCGGACATCCTGAAGGACGTCCTGCCGACGGTCGATCACCTGTCCCTCGCCCTTGCGAATGCGAAGGATAAGGACGACGAGTTCGTGAAGGGCGTTCAGCTCGTGTACGACACGCTGATGAAGTCCCTTAAGGAACACGGGGCCGAGCCTTTCGACTCGGTTGGCAAGGTTCTCGATCCCGAGAAGATGGAGGCGATTGCGTCCCTTCCTTCGGCGGATGTCGAGGAGGGCAAGGTGTCAAATGAGGCGAAGCGCGGCTGGATGCTGAAGGAGAAAGTCCTTCGCGTCGCGCAGGTGGTTGTTTCATCAGGCAAGCCCCAGTAGGGCGGCTTGCGAAGGTGCAGAGATGGCAGCGCAGAAGAGAGACTATTACGAAGTGCTTGGCGTCGCGAAGGATGCGACGGCGGATCAGATTAAGTCCGCCTACCGCAAACTCGCGATGAAGTATCATCCCGACCGCAACCCGGACAATCCCGAGGCGAAGGAGAAGTTCACCGAGATTTCCGAGGCCTACGAGGTGCTGTCGAATGCGGAAAAGCGCCAGAGGTATGACCAGTTCGGTCACCAGGGCGTGAACTTCGGCCCCGGCGGATTTGACTTCGGGCGTGATTTTTCGCACTTCCAGGATGTGGACTTGGGGGACATCCTCAACTCCTTCTTCGGGGGCGGGGCTTCCTTCGGCGGTGGCGGGGGTGGTTTTTCCAGTTTCTTCGGCGGCGGTGGCGGGCGTTCCCGGCGGGCGGATCCCGACGGCCCGCGTCGCGGCGAGAATCTCACCTATCGGCTGGACATCGACTTCGACGAGGCGATTTTCGGCAGCGAGCGGACGATTGACCTCACGATTCCGGGGCAGTGTCCCGACTGTCACGGCACGGGCGCGGCGGAAGGGTCGCGGCGCGTCACCTGCAAGACGTGCGGTGGGCATGGCGTGGTGATTGGCGGCAGTGGGTTCTTCCAAGTCCGGCAGACGTGCCCGACGTGTGGAGGCGAAGGTTCGGTTCTTGAGAAGCCCTGCCGCAAATGTCGCGGCACGGGGCAGGTCGCGGCTCCGGCGCACATTGCGCTGAAGATTCCGGCGGGCGTGGATACGGGTTCGCGCCTCCGCCTTGCCGGGAAGGGGGCGGCGGGCCTGCGCGGCGGCGAGAACGGCGACCTCTACGTGCTTCTGAACGTGCGCGAGAGCAGCCTTTTCGAGCGTGATGGGCAGGATTTGCTCGTTGACGTGCCGGTTTCGCCCATCGTGGCGGCTCTGGGCGGGACGATTGACGTGCCGACCCCGGACGGTGCGGCACAACTGAAGATTCCGGCGGGAACGCCGAACGGGAAGACGTTCCGTCTGCGGGGCAAGGGAGTGCCGAGTCTGCGCGGCGGTTTTGCGGGCGATCTCGATGCGCGCATCGTGTTTGAAGTACCGGCCAACCTTGACCGTCGGCAGAGGGCGGCGCTTGAGGAGTTCCAGAAACTTGCGACAACGAACACGTTCCCCGAAATGTGCAGTTTCACCAACAAGGTGAACGTTTTCTTTGCGCACAAGAAGAAACTCGGCAAGTAAGCGCGTAGGCGCGGCGATTTCGCACCTGTGGTGGAATGGCAGACACGGTGGATTTAGGTTCCACTGCTTCGGCA
>CAVEND010000095.1:0-4855 GCA_963616865.1 Faecalibacterium prausnitzii
TCGCCGAGCAAGAGCAAAACGGCGCACGTGTGCTTGCAGGGGTTGGCGTAGTCGGGACACGAGCAGGCACTCGTCATGTCGTAGACGCGCTTGCCTTTGACATCGGGAAGCCGCCCGCCCGGAAAGAGCCTTGCGTCCTCGCCGCGAAAGAGCGACTCGACCTCCAATGGCAAGTCGTCAACGAGGAGTCGCGCCAAAAGAATGGGCTCGTTCTTGAGTTGCGCCACGATCTTGCGGTGAGCGTCTTTCGGCGTGGGGCGGAATGAAAGGTCAACCTCGTAGGGCTCGCGCCGCGAACCCTGCACGCGGGCGCGGACTTTTGTTCCCTCGATCTCAAGATGGATGACCTGTCCCGATTGCGCGTAGTTCCGCCCGCGCCCCAAACGACCCCTCAACCCCATGCTTTCAATCCACGCGCGCCACCGCTTCGCCCACCAACTCGTCGGCAGCCCCGTGCGCGACTCCTGACTGCGGATGCCGGCGGCGAAAAAGGGAACGCGGACGGGAAACTTCTTTTTGCTCATGCGAGTTTCACCGCCTTCCAAAACGCCTGACCGTCCGCCAGCAAGTCGCGGAGCGTCATCTTCCGGCGCAGGATCTCGTCGATGCGCTCCTCGACGGTTCCCTCGTTGATGAGCAAGTGGACGAAGACATCGCGGCTCTGCCCGAGTCGGTGGGCGCGATCCGTCGCCTGATCCTCGACGGCGGGGTTCCACCAGCGGTCGTAGTGGATGACGTGCGTCGCCTCCGTCAAGTTGAGTCCGAAGCCGCCCGCCTTCAGCGAGAGGACGAACGATGTCCCGCGACGGCGCGCGCGTGTCCGAAACGCGGCGATCTCCGCGTCACGCGCCTGCGGCGAGAGGTCTCCGTGGAGGAACGGAACGCGCTCGCCAAATTGGGACGACAGCCCTTGGCAGAGGACGCGGGCGACTTTCGCATACTGCGTGAAGACGAGCGCGGACTCGCCCGCGTCGAAGATGGACTTGAGGAGATCGACGAGGCGCAGGAACTTCCCCGACGAGAAAAGCGCCGTCTCGCCCGCCTCCTGAAACCCGTCGCAGACGAGCTTCAATTCCGTCAACAACGCGAGCGCGTCGCCGGGCGTGTGCGCGGCGTGGCCAAACAGGCTCAACGCCGACTCATATGCCTCTCGCTGGGCGGGGCTTAAAGCACACCACTCGCGCTTCTCGTGCTTCTCGCCGAGTTCGGCGGCGATGTCGGGCGCGGTTTTGAGGCGGCGCAAGATGAACGGCTCCAAGGCGTGTTTGAGGCGTTTCCCCGCCGAGGCGTCGGGGTTCTCCAACAGGGGGCGGACGAACCGCGCCTTGAACGAGGGGAGGTCGCCGAGGAAGTGCGGATTGAGGAAGTCCTCAAGGGACCAAATGTCGAGGAGCGAGTTTTCGATGGGCGTTCCCGTCAACGCGACGCGCTTGAGGGGCGAGAGCGCCTTGACGGCTTGCGCGACGCGCGTCTGCGGGTTCTTGATCGCCTGCGCCTCGTCGAGGACAAGGGCCTCCCACGGCCGCGCCGCGAAAAGCGAATGGTCGCGCACCAAGACGGCGTAGCTCGTCAAGACGACATCGACCGCGTGCGTCCCCGCCCGGAATTCGCTCATCGAAAGGCGTGTCGAGCCTTGGTGGATGTAGACGGAAAGCGTGGGCGCGAACGAGGCGAACTCATGGCGCCAGTTCGTCAAGAGCGAGAGGGGGGCGACGATGAGGACGGGATCTTTTTTCTCGGACGAGTCGGCCTTGTTCGCCGCGATCCACGCGATGGTCTGGACGGTCTTGCCCAAGCCCATGTCGTCCGCCAACAACGCGCCGAAGTGGTGGCGCGTCATGAAGGAGAGCCAGCGGAAGCCCTCCTTTTGGTATTTTTTGAGCGTCCCGCGAAACGTCTTCGGGAGAGCGGTTTTCTCGCGGACGCCGCGCTGGCGCAAGTCGTTGAGAAGGCCGCGCACACTGCCGTGCGCGTTCATCGCGTCGATTTCAAGAGAGCCGATGCGCCCGATCCCCATCAGGAAGGAGAGCGGCATTGTTTTTTGGGGCAGTCCCTTCTCCAAGGCGCGGAGAGCCTCCTTCAACATGTCGCGGTCAACCTCGATCCAGCGGTCGCGGAAAAAGACGAGGGCGGATTCCTGGTCGAGAAGGAAGCGAAGCTCGCGGGCGGACACCGCCTCGCCATCGACAAGGACGCGGCACGTGACGGCGGGTGTCGCTTTCGTTTTTTCGTCTGCCGTCGCCACGGCCTCGGCGGACACGTTCGCCTTCTTCACAACGCCCGTCACGGTGTAGCCGGCCGCTTGAAGGGCTGTCGCGGCGGAGGCGAGGAACACGTCCGCCTCGTCACGCGAGAGGTGGAGCGCGAGGCGTTTCCCCTCGCGGCGCAACCCGCAAAGAACCTCCGCAACGCGCGTCGCCTGACCCAAGGCGAGGAACGCGGCTTTGGATTTTGGGATCGCGGTTGACAGCGTGAAAAGCCCGTCGGCCTTTTGGGGTGGCGTGAGGGAAAAGACGACATCCGATTGCCCCGCCTCCGCGCCGCGCACGGTCTCGCTCCACGCTTCCAGTGCCGCCGCGAATTGTTGGCATTCGTCGTCGCGCCAGCGCACGAGCCCCGTCTGCGACTGCAAGGCGGCCATCCACGCATCGTGAAGCGTCTCGTGGCGGCGGTCTTCGGCGCGTTCGGTCGAGACCGTCATCGTCGCCTCGCGCAGGAACGCATCCACCCAAATGTCGAGCGATTCGTGCGAGGGCGCGTCGTCAAGGGCCTGCCACCGCGCGTGCCAGTCGCCGTCCTCCCAAACGAGTGTCGGAAGGAAGCGCCCGCGCGCGAGGCAGTCGAGCGCCTTAGACTGGTTCGGCGTGAGTTTCATCCCCGCGAACGACGTCCGAGAGCGTCTTCGTGCCCGACAGGAGCGAGACGACTTGCGCCTGGACGTCGGCCAGGTTCTCCAAGCGGATGCGAGGATCGAGGATGACGAAGGTGTCGCCCTGCTTGCGGTCTTCGTAGACGCGGCGGTAGGTGCCGTCCTCCAGCACCTTCACGTCGCGCTCGACGAGGATCTTCGAGCGTTCGAGCATGACGGCGAGGACGTAGACGACGTTCTTCATCTCGGGGTCGTCGAGCGTGACGAGCTGGCGCAGGAGCTCGCCCGCGTCCTCCTTCTTGAGGGGCTCCGCCTTCGCCTCTTTGACGGGCGCGAGATAGACGCCATCCCAGAACGAGAACGGCTCCCAGTCGCGGGGGAGCGTCTTCCAACATTCGGGATGGCAGTCAAGCCGCTCGTAGCCGTCGGTGGTCTCCTTGAGGACGCTGACCATCGGCGTCTTGTCGACGAGCGGCTGGCCGCAGACGGAGCAGACGTGGCCGCGGCTCCTGATGTTCCACTCCTGGCTCATCTCAGAACTGCGAGCGCGTCTCCTTCATGAGCTTGGAGAAGTCCTCCCAGCTCTCGCCCTCGACCTTGCCCGACCAGAACTTCTGACCCAGCGTCTGGATGGCGGGGAAGACGCGGTCCCAGCTGCCCTGCTCGTCGCAGCTCTTGTCGCAGAGGTCGTGCCAGATCGCGAACTTGCCGCCCATGAGCTGCGGGTGGTTGGGGTCGATCTTGAAGCCCTGGACGAACTCGTTGGGCTCCCAGTTGTTGTAGAGGTGCTGGAGGTTGAGGTAGTTGTAGTAGTAGCCCGCCTGCGGCACGATGTAGACGAGGCTGTCCGGGACGGAAATGAGCGAATAGCCCGCGTCAAGCGCCTCCTGCGGCCGGTAGTAGTCCTTGCTCCAGATGTCGACGATGATGTCCTTGCTCGCCTTGACGGGCGTCTTGCCCTTCGCGTGGGTGAGCGAACCCCACATGCAGACCTTGCCGCCCATCTTCTCGACGGCCTTGATCATCTGGTCGGTGTAGGAGCGGAACTGCTCGGCGGCCGCGCGCGAATACTCGTCCGTCCCGATGTGGCAGTAGTGGTTCGCGAACACGGGGTCGGGGCCCGTCAGGTATTCGGCGAGAACCTCCGTCATCGTCTTGACGCACTCGTCGAGCTTGTTCACGAGGTCGAGGTGATCCTTGCCGTGCTCCACGCTGCCGAGGCCGAAGGCGCGGTCGAAGCAGAGCGCGTGCGCGGGCGCGTCGATCTCCGGGATGACCGTCACGCCGATCTTCTCGCAGTCCTTGATGAACTGGCGGAAGGCCGCCTTCGTGTAGAAGCCGTCCTTGGACGTGAGCTGCGGGAACTTCTCGCTCTCCAAGCGGAACGCCGCATACTTCGTCGACCAGTCGGCCTTCGGGTTCTTCTCGATCGTGCAGTCGTTCAGGTGGACGTGCAGGACGTTCATCTTGTAGTAGCTCATCGCCTTCGCGACGCGGTAGAGGAAGTCGAGCGAGTGGAACTTGCGCCCGACGTCGAAGACGAGGCCGCGCATGCGGTATTTCGGCGAATCGACGATCTTGCCGCAGGGGATCTTCTCGCCGCGCTTCGCCGCCTCCTTCAACTGCGCGAGCGTCGCCTTGGCGCGGACGCGGCCCGTCTTGCCGCCGACCTCGATCTCGATCTCGTCGTCGTCAAGCTCCATCTCGTAGCCCTCCTCGCCGAGGTGCGGCTTCGCCTTGCGGTCGAACGAGACCTTCGCCTTCAGGACGTCGCAGAACTCGCCGTCGTCATCCACCTTGAACTCGCGCACCTGCGGAATGACGGGAAGGAGCGTCCTCGCGGGAACGCCGTTCCCCCACACGGAACTCACCATCGCGACCGAAAGCGCCATCATCAAGTATTTCATCGAATGTCCTCCTCTTGGGTTTAAGTTTGAAAGTATTATACCAAAAGGACGGCGAAGGTGAAAGTGTTGGGTGAGGGGG
>CAVEND010000096.1:0-4853 GCA_963616865.1 Faecalibacterium prausnitzii
GACAAGACCGCCGAGCACGAGCGCGAGAAGGACGAAGACGAGCGCCCAGCGGCCAATCGCGAGCGTGGGGATCTTGGCGGCGCGTTCGCGCAACGGCGTCGCGTAGCGGAAGAGGGAGGCTTCCTGCGTCGACTCCCGTGGCGTGGCCTCAATCGTCATCGTCTCAACCGTCGTCGTTGTCCGTGGCGGCGGCGCGTCGAGGGGCGCGAAGAAATCGTCTGGCGCGGCGGGCGGCTCGTTCGCGAGCGGCGCGGATTCCGCCGTCTCGCGCTCTTCCTCCCGCGTCTCCTCCTCCGTCGGGGGCGGCAAGGGCCGCTCGCGGATGACGTCGTCGCGGTTGCCGCTGTAGATTTCCGTGAACTCGTGGACGAGGGGCTTGGGATCCAGCCCCACCGTCTCGCAGTAGAGTTTCACGAACCCCCGCCCGTAGATGGGCGCGACGATGTGCGAGAAATCCTCCCGCTCCAGCTCGTCCAAAATGGAGGACATGATGTGCGTTTTCTCGGCGAGCTCCGAAAGGCTCAAACCCTTCGCCTCGCGGGCCATCTTCAGCGTGTCTCCAAATGAGGTCATGTTTCTTCCTCCTCCGTCGTCTCGTCCGTTCCGCCGTCGCCGCCGTCAGGCGACTTCGACCTGAAAATCTCCAAAAGCTGCTCCTGATCCATGATGATCTGGCGCGGCCCCGCGCCGCCTTGCGGGCCGACGATCCCCGCGTCCTCCAGCATGTCGAGGATCTTCGCGGAGTGGTTGTAGCCCCAGCCGAGCCGCCGCTGGAAGTGCGAGATCGAGGCGCGGTTCGTGTTGATGACGCACTCGACGGCCTTCTTGAAGTCGCTGGCCTTCTCCTCGGCCTTGACTTGCTCGCGGGCGGCGGTGGCCTCCCCCTTGGTGTCCGTCTCCGCGTCGCCCTCCTCGGCGAAGAGGTCGGCCTCCTCCTCCTTGATGGTCGCGAGTTTCTTCGTGAAGCGTTCGTCGAACTCGGTCTTGGAGTGCTCCTCGATGAACGCGGTGATGCGGCCGATCTCCTCGTCGCTGATCCACGCGCCCTGCGCCCGGACGAGCAGCCCGTCCTTGCCCTTGAAGAGCATGTCGCCGCGCCCGATGAGGTTCTCCGCGCCCGATTCGTCGAGGATGGTGCGCGAGTCGATGGCCTGCGACGTCTTGAACGCGACGCGCCCGGGGATGTTCGCCTTGATGGTGCCCGTGATGATCTTCGCGTCGGGGCGCTGCGTCGCGAGGATGAGGTGGATGCCCGCCGCGCGCGCCTTCGCCGTCAACCGCGCGATGTCGGGCGTCACCTGCTTGCCGTTGGAGGCCATCAAGTCGGCGACCTCGTCGATGATGATGACGATGTAGGGAACGGTGCGCGGCATGTCCGACTGCGGCGCGGCCGCCTCGTCGCCGAAGAGGTCGGGCTGCGTCAGGTTCGGGCGGTGGTTGTAGTCGTAGATGTTGCGGACGTGCGCCCGCGCGAAGAGTTTGAGCCGCTTCTCCATCTCCTGGACGGCCCACTGGAGGGAGAAGACGACGCGCTTGTTCTCCGTGATGACGGGGACGATGAGGTGCGGGAGCGAGGCGTAGGCCGTGAACTCGACGGACTTCGGATCGACCATGATGAGCTTGAGCTCCTCCGGCGTCTTCGTCATCAACAAGCCGTTGATGATCGCGTTGAGGCACACGGACTTGCCCTGCCCCGTCGCGCCCGCGACGAGCAGGTGCGGCATGGAGGCGAGGTCGGCGACGAGCTCCTTGCCGGCGGCGTTCTTGCCGAAGAGCAGCGGCAACTCGGCCTTCGCCTGCCGCCACGCCTCCGACTCGATGATCTCGCGGAAGGAGATGCCGGCGCTGACGCGGTTGGGCACCTCGATGCCGACGAACTCCTCGCCGGGGATCGGGGCCTCGATGCGCAGGGACATCGCGTGCAGCGAGCCCATCAAGTTCTTCGCGAGGTTCGTCACGCTGGAGTAGCGCGTCCCCGGCGCGAGGCGGATGGCGAACTTCGTGACGACGGGCCCCTCGATCGTGTATTCGAGCGTCGAGTCCACGTTGAAGAGTTTGAGCGTGTCCACGATGCGCCGCGCCAAATCCTGAACGTCGCCATGGTCGGCCTTCGACTTCTTCACGGGGTTGAGGAGCGAGAGCGGCGGAAGGATGTAGGGGCTTCTCTCCGCGTCGCCCGCCTCCTCGTCCGCCGCGTCAACGGCCACGCTTTCGCCACCCGATTTCGCGGCGGCCTTCTTCGCCTCCTTGGCGGCGCGTTTCGCCTCCTTCTCGCGCAGCTTCTCCTCGCGGATGCGGGCCTTCTCCTCCTCGCGCTGCCGACGCGCCTCCTCCTTGGCGGCGCGGGCGGCCGAGGCGACGTCGTCGAGGGCGGGGGCGGGGAACGCGCTCTCACGCGCCTCGTTGTTGTCGTTGTCGCGCCGTGGCGCGGAGCCGGCGGCCCACGCGAAGAACCGCGCCAAGGCGGCGGCGCAGTTGTGCGCCCCCAAAATGCCCACGAGCGCGAAGAGCGCGAGGCAGAGCATCAGCATCGACGAGCCGAACGGCGAGAGGAGCGGCTCCAAGGCGCGTGTCATGACGAGGTGGCCGACGAAGCCGCCCGGATTCGCGATGTTGATCCGCCGCGCGAGGGCGGCGATGAAACTTGTTTCGTGCGTCCCCAAGACGTGGACGAGGGAGGCGAGCGCGACGAGGAAGACGACGACCCAGAAGAGGCGGCGCGTCGTCCGCAGGCGCCGCCCGCAAATGACGGCGAAGGCGCAGAGCGCGACGATGACCGGCACGACCCAAATGGCGAGGCCGACGGTGAGGTAGCCCCAGTGGGCGAACGTGTCGCCCAAGGCCCCGATCCAGTTCGACGAGACGGGCGCGGGCGTTTCCGTGAAGACGCGCGAATCGTAGGTGAGAAGCGCGAGAAGCGGGAAGAGCGCGAGCGGGAAGAGCAGCCACGCGAAGACGTGGTGGCGCGGCGCGTCCGAGGGGTTCTGTGTGGAAGCGGGGGATGTCATGGTGTTTTCGGCCCTTGGTGGCCTTGGAGAGCTTTCTCCGCCTGTTGAAGGGAGATCGCGGGGCGGGCGTTCTTTGTTCCTAAGTCCCCGCTCTTGGCCTCGTCGGGCCTGAGCATGTAATAGATGACGATGGCCAAGAGGAGCGCGAGGATCTTGAAGCCGAGGTTGTCCGTCAAAAAGGAAAGTTTCATGACGCTTTCGCCTCCTTCGCCTGGACCGTGGCCGCCCGCTTGACGAAAAGGCGCGTGAGGGCGTCGGACGCTTTGAGGAGGAGTTTCTGGGAGGGGGAGGCCTTCTTCGCGGGCATGGCCTTGGCGATCCAGCGGCGGAGCGCGGGAAGACGCTCGCCGTCGCGGCAGCGCGTGAGCCGGCCGTTGTGCGCGAAGGAGACGTTCCCCGTCTCCTCGGAGACGACGATGACGAGCGCGTCCGTCTCCTCCGAGAGGCCGACGGCGGCGCGGTGGCGCATGCCGCTGACCGTCAGGTTCGGGTTGCTCGACACGGGAAAGACGCAGTGCGCGGCGCGGATGCGCCCCTTGACAATCGTGATGCCGCCGTCGTGGAGGGGCAGGGGCGGCGTGAAGATGCTTGTGACGAGTTCCTTCGAGAAGTCGGCGTTGAGGCGCACACCCGTCTCCTCGTAGCCGCGCAGGGAGATGCCGCGCTCGAAGGCGATGAGGGCGCCCATGCGTTTCTCGGCGAGCGCGAAAATGACCTCCGCGAGGAAGTCGCTCGTGGCGGCCCCGGTCTCGTCGAACTTGGGTTTCTCGAAAAAGGCGAAGGCCCCCATCTGCGAGAGGAGGCGGCGGATCTCCGGCTGGAAGATGACGACCGAGGAGATCGCGATGTAGATGAGCAGCGACTTGACGAGCGAGGAGAGGACGTCGAACTGGAAGACGTAGGTGAACGCGAACAGGGCCGAGGCGAGGATGCCGATCCCCATCAGGGCCTGCCCGAAGCGCGAGCCTTTCGCCGCCTTCAAAATGGCGTAGATGACCGCGTAGAGGATCGCGATCTGGATGACGGCGGAGAGGGGCTCGGGAACGGGGATCATGACTTCACCAGCTTCTCCACGTCGCGCCCGTCCATCGTCTCCTTCTCCAAGAGCGTCTTGGCGAGGAGCTCCAGTTTCTCGCGGTTCTCCATGAGGAGTTTCTTCGCCTCGTCGTAGGCCTCCCGCACGAGGCGGTTCACCTCCGCGTCGATCTCCTGCGCCGTCGCCTCGCTGAACGCGGGCGGCAGCTCGTTGCCCGTGAGGCGCGAGGGCTCCATGAACGCCTGGAAGCCGAACTTCTCGCTCATGCCATACTTGCAGATCATCTCGCGGGCGATCTGCGTCGCCTGCGCGATGTCCTGCGCCGCCCCCGTCGACATGTCGCCCAAGACCAACTCCTCGGCGATGCGCCCGCCGCAGCAGATGCGCATCTCGGCGAGGAAGTATTTGCGCGTGTGGCCGAGGACGTCGCGCTCCGGGAGCGCCATCGTCGCGCCGAGGGCGCGTCCCCGCGGGATGATCGTCACCTTGTGGAGGGGATCCGCGTCGGGCAGGAGGACTTGCAACAGCGCGTGCCCCGCCTCGTGCCACGCCGTGAACTCGCGGTCTTTCTGCGAGTAGCCCGCCGACTTGCGCTCGCGCCCCCAGATGACCTTGTCACGCGCCTCGTCGAGCGTCGCCATGTCGACGCCGGTGAGTTTCTTGCGGACGGCGAGGAGCGCGGCCTCGTTGAGGAGGTTCGCCAAGTCCGCGCCGGAGAAGCCGGGGGTGCCGCGCGCGACGCGCTCCAGGTCGGCGTCGGGCGCGAACTTGATGCGCTTGCCGTGGAGCGCGAGGATCTCCTGGCGGCC
>CAVEND010000097.1:0-4840 GCA_963616865.1 Faecalibacterium prausnitzii
GTCGCTCTCACCAAGCGGCGAGACATTAAGAGTCGCCGCGGTGCTTGAACTTGAAGCCCCTCCGCCATGGCCCGCCCTTGCCCCCGCCCGCCCATCGCGGTGAAAAACTCGGCGCACCCCTCCTTTATTTTTGGTATAATTTGCCCCGCATGTCCGTCATGCGTGTCAGTCAACTGAAAAACAAAAGGAGAAAGATGAAAAGTCACATGTGTTCCTGGTTGTCGTTCGGCGCGAGCGTCCTCGTCGGAGGCGCCCTCGTCTCGGGGTGCTCCGATTCCCAATCGCCGTCGGCGGGGGAGGCGGTCGACCTCTCGCCCTACGCGCGTTCCGCCGCCGAGGCGGCGTTCCCCGAGGGCGTGCCTTGGGGCGAGAAGGGCGGCGAGCTCCACGTCTACACCTGGAGCGACTACATCTCGCCCGACGTGAAGGCCGGGTTCGAGAAGGCGCTCGGCGTCAAGGTCGTCATCGACACCTTCGACTCCAACGAGGCCATGTATGCGAAGCTCAAGGCGGGCGGCACGGGCTATGACCTCATGATGCCCAGCTCCTACCAGATCGAGCAGATGGCCGAGGAGGGCATGATCGAGAAAATCGACCACGCGAAATGCCCGAACGTCCGCCGGAACTTCGACCCCGCGTTCACCTCGCAGATCATCGACCCCTCGTTCGACTACAACGTCCCCTACGCCGTCACCTACACGGGGCTCATGTATGCGAAGGGCAAGATCCCGGAGGGCGTCGACGTCGAGAGCTGGCGCGTCCTGGAGCATCCCGCCTTCCGCAACCGCGTCACGCTCCTCGACGACGTCCGCGAGGTCATCGGGGCGGGGCTGATGGCGCAGGGCCACTCCATCAACTCGACGAATCCCGCCGAGATCGACGCGGCCGTCGAGCAAGTCCTCAAGTGGAAGGCCTCCTCCCGGAAGTTCGACGCCGAGAGCTACAAGACGGAGGTCGCCTCCTTCGCGACGTGGATCGGCCACGGCTACTCGACGGACGCGACGCAGGTCATCTGCGGCGACGAGGAGGAGGGGCTCGCGCCCCGCGACGACATCGGCTTCGCGCTCCCGAAGGAGGGCTTCACCATCGCCTTCGACGAGATGGTCATCGCCAAGGGCGCCCGCCAGCGGGACCTCGCGCACGCCTTCATCAACTACCTCTACGTCGGCGAGGTCGCGAAGGTCAACATGGAATACATCTGCGGCCCGAACCCCGTCAAGCCGGGCCTCGACCTCCTCGACGAGGACTACCGCGCGTTGCTGCTCCTGCCCGACGACGTCCGCGCGAAGGGCCAGGTGCTCAAGGGCCTCAAGACCGCCGCCGAGCGCGAGCTCTACAACAAGGCCTGGGACCGCATCAAGGCGACCGAGGCGAAGTAAGGCGATGACGCTCGAGTCCATCCGCAACTTCTGCATCATCGCGCACGTCGACCACGGCAAGACGACGCTCTCGGACCGCATCCTGGAGCTGACGCACGCCGTCTCCCAGCGCGAGCTTAAAGAGCAGACGCTTGACGCGATGGACTTGGAGCGCGAGCGCGGCATCACGATCAAGTCCCACCCCGTCTCGATGCACTACGAGGCGAAGGACGGCCAGACCTACCTCTTCAACCTCCTCGACACGCCCGGCCACGTCGACTTCGCCTACGAGGTCTCGCGCTCCATGGGCGCGTGCGAGGGCGCGTTGCTCGTCGTGGACGCCGCGCAGGGCGTCGAGGCGCAGACCGTCGCCAACACCTACTTCGCGCAGGACGCGAAGCTGGAGATCGTCCCCGTCCTCAACAAGGTCGACCTCCCCGGCGCGGACGTGAAGGAGGTCTCCCGCGAGATCGAGGACATCCTCGCGATCCCCATGGACGAGCCGCTGCTCGTCTCGGCGAAGACGGGGATGGGCTGCCC
Source organism: Faecalibacterium prausnitzii (assembly GCA_963616865.1). Classification (GTDB taxonomy): domain Bacteria; phylum Verrucomicrobiota; class Kiritimatiellia; order RFP12; family UBA1067; genus UBA1067. Next base: position 1,899 of record CAVEND010000097.1, read on the forward strand.
CGACGTGTTGGAGGCGATCGTCAAGCGCATCCCGCCGCCGGAGACACGCGGCGTGGACGCGCCGTTGCGCGCGCTCGTTTTCGACTCCGTCTTCGACGAGTTCCGTGGCGTCATCACCTACGTCCGCGTCATGGACGGGTCGCTCAAGGCGGGCGAGAACGTCCGCTTCATGCGCTCCGGCCTCTCGACGACCGTGCACGAGGTCGGCATCTTCTCGCCCACGAAAAAGCCCGTCGAACGGCTTTCCGCCGGCGAGGTGGGCTACATCGTCGGCACGGTCAAGGATCCCAGCGAGATTCGGATCGGCGACACCGTGACGACGGCGAAACTCGGCGCGGACGACCCCCTCCCCGGTTTTCAGGACATCCGTCCGACGGTCTTCTGCGGCATCTACCCGATGTCGACGGACGAGTTCCCGAAGGTGGAGGCAGGTCTTGAAAAACTCCACCTCAACGACAGCGCCTTCACCTTCCACCACGAGTCGTCCTTGGCGCTCGGCTTCGGCTTCCGCTGCGGCTTTTTGGGTCTCCTCCACATGGAGATCGTCCAGGAGCGTCTGCGCCGCGAGTTCGGCCTCGACATCATCTCGACCTCGCCCGGCGTCGTCTACAAGTTGAAGCTGAAGAGCGGCGAGGAGAAGACGCTCGACAACCCCTTGCAGATGCCGGACCCCTCCGCGCTGGAGACGGTCTCGGAGCCCATGCTCGTCGCCCGCATCATCACGCCGTCCGCGTCCATCGGCGACGTGATGCGCATCGTGATGGATCGGCGCGGCCTCGTGGAGGGAACGGAGACGATTGACGCGAAGCGCGTCATGCTCCACTGCCGCCTGCCGCTGAACGAGATCCTCATCGACTTCCACGACACCTTGAAGAGCGTCTCGCACGGCTACGCCTCGATGGACTACGAGCCGGACGGCTACCAGGCCTCGGACATCGTGCGCATGGACATCTTGCTCAACGGCGAGACGGTGGACGCCTTCGCGACGATGGTGCACCGCGACAAGGCGCGCGCGCGCGGCCTCCAGATGTGCAAGGCCCTCGCCGAGACGATCCCGCCGCACCAGTTCAAGATCCCCGTGCAGGCGGCGATCGGCAAGGAGATCATCGCGCGCGAGGACATCCGCCCGTTCCGCAAGGACGTCCTCGCGAAACTCTACGGCGGCGACGTCACGCGCAAGATGAAGGTTCTGGAGAAGCAGAAGCGCGGCAAGGCGCGGATGAAGGAGTTTGGCCACGTCAACGTGCCGCAATCGGCGTTCATCGCCGTGTTGAAGGGGACAATCAAGGAGCATTGACATGAACATTCGTTCTTTCGACGCGACCGCCGCCTACTTGCCGGACGTTTGTTTCGAGCGACCGCCGGACGTGGGGCTTGTCCTCGGCTCCGGGTGGGGGCGCGTTTTGGAGATGGATCGCGTGGTCTTCCGCGCACCCTACGCGGATCTGCCGCTCCTCGGCGCGGCGACGATCCCCGGCCACACGGGCGAGTTCGTCCTCTACGAGCGCGGCGGAAAGCGCGTCGCCGCGTGGTGCGGACGTCGCCACCACTACGAGGGCGTTCCGTGGGAGGCGGTCGTCGCGCCCGTCGAGATTTTGCGGCGCATGGGCACGCAGAAACTCCTCTTGACGAACGCGGCCGGTGCGCTGAATCCCAGCTTTCAGGTCGGGGACGTGATGGTTCTCGGCGACCACATCAACTTGACGGGCTTGAATCCGCTCCAAGGGCCCGCCTGCGACGAGTGGGGCCCTCGCTTCCCCGCCATGGGGGCGGTCTATTCGGAGAGCCTCTCGCACCTTCTCGACGAGGCCGCGCACGAAGCGTCGCTCGTGGCGCATCGTGGCGTCTATGCGTTTTCCGCCGGCCCTTCCTACGAGACGCCCGCCGAAGTCGCGGCCTATCGGATGCTTGGGGCGGACGCGATTGGGATGTCCACGGTTCCCGAGGCCGTTTTCGCGAAAGCCTGTGGGTTCGAACTCGCCGCCCTCTCCCTGATCACGAACGCGGCGGCCGGGGCCGCCAAGACGCCGCTCTCGCACGAGGGCGTCATCCGCGCCAGCGACGAGGCCACGCCGAAATTGAAAGTTCTCATTGAGGCGTTCCTTGCTCGACTCTGACATCGAGCGGTTTCTCCTCTCCTTGAGTTTGGAGCGGGGGCTTTCCGAGAACACGACACTCGCCTACGGGCGCGACCTCCGCGCGTTCGAATCGTTTTTGCGCACGCGGCACATCGACGACGCTTCCCAAATCACACGCGAGGACATCGTGTCCTATCTTGATCAGGCGTTCAAGGCGGGCTTGCGCGGGACGACGCGCGCGCGCCGCGCCGTCGCCATCCGCATGTTCCTGCGGGATCTCCAGGCGCGTCACGTCCTGCCGCATGACGCGGGGGCTCTCTTGGACGCGCCGCGCAAGGAGAGGACGCTCCCACGGACGCTCTCGACGGAGGAGGTCTTCGCGATGCTCGACGCCATCGCGGGGGAATCGCCGCGTGACGTCCGCGACCGGGCGATGTTGGAGATCCTCTACGGGTGCGGCCTTCGCGTGTCGGAACTCTGCGACCTTTCGCTCGACGACTTCCTCTCGGACGGGGAACTTTTGCGCGTCGTGGGCAAAGGCTCGAAGGAGCGGCTTGTTCCCGTCGGCGGCGCGGCGGGGCGGGCCGTGACGAACTACCTCGCCTCGGCGCGTGGCGCGTTCGCGGGGGGCAACTTGGGCGAGCGGCACCTCTTTTTGACGCGACTCGGTCGCGCGTTCACGCGGCAGGGCGTCTTCAAGATCATCCGGGCGCGGGCGGCCGACGTCGGCATCGCCGCCAACCGCATCTCGCCGCACGTCCTGCGGCATTGCTTCGCGACGCACATGCTGGAGAGGGGGGCTGACATCCGCGCCATCCAAGAGCTCCTCGGCCACGCCGACATCTCGACGACGCAGATCTACAC
>CAVEND010000098.1:0-4817 GCA_963616865.1 Faecalibacterium prausnitzii
CCCGGCTTCTACACGACGCTCTTTCGCGGGCAGGCCGAGGACTTCGCCCGCAAGGTCGCCATGCGGCGTGGTGGAAAGCCCGTCCTGAACGTCTTCACGATTGACGAAGCGTCCGCATTCTCGGCGTGCGACGTTCTGCGGTTCGACGCGCCAGACGCCGTTTGGCTTGATTTTGTCTGCGCCAACCGCGACGGCGCGAACCAGGCGCAGGGGCGCGATTTGGTCTTTGGTCCCGTCGCGAACGATGACGTTTACCGAACTCTGGCGCTCTACCGCGAGGGCGAGCTTTCGCGAGACGAGACGTTGGCGCGGCTGAGGATCAAACGGCTCTATAACCAACTCGTCTTCGCGACGGAGAAAGCCCTGTCGTTCATTCGGTTCGACCGTGCGGAGGCTCTGCCATGACCGAACGGCAGTATTCGACGATGCTCGCCATCTTGATCCTGCCGCCGCTCGTGGCGGAGCTCTGTCGGCGGACGGGTGCGGACGAGGCGGATGTCCTTGGGCGGCTTTACCATTCGGCGCTTTATGAGAAGTTGTGCGATGAGCGGTTGAAGTTGTGGCACTACAGCCCGGTCATGCTCGCGGACATGTTCGTCGAGGCCGAGCGGACGGGCGTCATCCCCTATCCGGAGGAGGCGTGATGAGCGCGAGCGGGTCGTTCCTGATCTACTGCATGGAGCTGTATCGCCGCGCCAAGAAGATGTCCGGCGCCGCGGTCTACGACCTCTTCCGCCGCACGGGCGCGGACGACTACATCCGCCGCAATTTCGGCGCCCTGCACACGACGGGCGAGCGATACATGCTGGATGACATCGAGGGCTTCCTTTCCTCCGCCCAGCCCGCCAAACGCTGACGCGACGCATTTTGGCGAGAAGTGTTGAGGCGACGTGAGAGACGTAAGGGGCGTGAGGGACTGGAGGGACGTGAGGGGAGAGCGACAGAAGAAGCGTTAGCCGCAAGGGCTGTGCATCAAGGACATAGCGCCCTACCCGCCCTGCACCAAGCACTAAGCACCCGCCACTCCCTGCACTTTTCCACTCTTCCACCTTTCCACCTTTCCACTCTTGCGCACCAAGCACTAATCACCAGGCACTCCCTAATTACCCAAAACCTCACGCTTTCCTTTTGGTATAATAGAGGGTATGAAACTTTTTGACGAATTGAAAGAGCGCGGGCTCATCGAGAGCGTGACGGACCCGAAGATCGCCGAGGCGTTGGAGCGGCCGATGACGGTCTATTGCGGCTTCGACCCGTCCGCGCGCTCGCTGCAGGCGGGGAACCTCGTCTCGATGATCGTCCTCAAACGCTTCCAGATGGCCGGCCACAAGGTCATCGCCCTCGTCGGCGGCGCGACGGGGCTGATCGGCGACCCGTCGGGCAAGTCCGCCGAACGCAAGATGCTCACACGCGAGGACGTCGAGGAGAACGTGCGCGGCATCCGCGAGAACCTCTCGCGCATCCTCGACTTCGACGGGCCGAACGCGGCGCGTCTCGTCAACAACTACGATTGGTATAAGGAGATGAGCGCCATCGAGTTCCTGCGCGACATCGCCGTCAACTTCCGCGTCCCGCAGATGCTCGCGAAGGAGTCCGTCAAGAAACGCCTCCAGGCGAGCGAGGGCGCGTTGACGTTCACGGAGTTCTCCTACCAGATCCTGCAAGGCCACGACTTCCTGCACCTCCACGACGCGTGCGGCTGCCAGCTTGAGGTCGGCGGCGCGGATCAGTGGGGGAACATCACGGCCGGCGTCGACCTCGTCCACCGCTTGCGCGACGACGAGGTTTACGGCCTCACGTTCCCGCTCCTCCTCGACTCGGCGGGGCGCAAGTTCGGCAAGTCCGAGGGCAACGCGCTCTTCCTCAACGGCGAGATGACGAGCGTCTTCGACTGGTATCAATACTTCCTGCGCGCGGCCGACGCGGACGTCATCCGCTACCTGAAGGTCTTTTCGATGCGCCCCTTGGACGAGATCGCCGCGCTGGAGGCGGAGATGAAAGCGCACCCCGAAAAGCGCATCCCGCAAAAGGCCCTCGCCGAGGAGTTGACGCGCCTCGTCCACGGGGAGGAGGGGCTTAAAAAAGCGCAAGCGGCCACCGAGGCCCTTTACGCGAAGAAGTCGGCGGCCGATCTCGCGAACGCCGATGACGTGCCGAGCGCGACGATGACCCTCGACGCGTGCGTGGGGCAGCCGGTCTTCGCGCTCGCCGCCGACGCGGGGATGTTCAAGTCTCGCGGCGAGGCGCGGCGCATGGCCCAGCAGGGCGGGCTTTCGCTCAACGACGCGAAGATCGACGACAAGCGCGTCTTCGCGGCGGAGGACGTCCGCTCGGGCGTCGCCGTCCTGCGCTCCGGCAAGAAAAACTACTTCCTCCTGCGGTTTTGAAAACGATTGAGCGATACGTCTTCGGCTCGTTCCTGTCGAGCTTCATCCTCGCGTTCCTCGTCCTGTCGTTCGTGCTGACGATTGGGCTGCTCGTCCAGATCGTCTCCTACATCATGGACGGCGTGCCGCTCTCGCTCGTGGGCGAGTTCTGCCTCGTCTCGCTCCCGGAGACGCTCCAGTGGTCGGTGCCCCTCGCGATCCTCGTCTCGTCCATCCTCGTCTTCTCGCGGTTGAGCGCCGACTCCGAGATCGCCGCGATGCGCGCGTGCGGCATCCACCTGATGCGCGTCGTGCGGTTGCCGCTCCTCTTCGGACTCGCGTGCGCGATGCTGGGGTTTTTCGTCAACAACGAGATCGTCCCGCGTGGCCACCACATCCGCCGGACGCTGAAAAAGCGCGTCTCCGTCGGGGCGGGGTTGAGCATCCTGGAGCCGGGGCGCATGATCGACGACTTCCCCGACGCGAAACTCTACTTCGCGTCGAAGGACGGCAACTGGCTCCACGACCTCGTCGTCGCCGACTACTCGAACGAGAAGTCCGTGCGCGTGATGACGGCGGAGAAGGCGCTCGTCACGCAGGACGGCGGCGACGTCAAGCTCGACCTCTACCAGATGACGGTCGATCCCCTCGACGAGAACCATCCGACGATGGCGCGTTTCGGGCGGTTCTCCTACGTCATCAAGGACGTTTTCAAGACGGGTCGCTACAGGCCGACGCACAAGGACATGACGACGACAACGCTTTTCGCGGCGATTGCGGAGACGACGCGCCAGCGCGACGAGGCGGCGGGCAGCCTCTCGGACAAGACGAGCCGCAAGTTCGTCCTTGCCGAGGACGTGTCGTCGCTCTGGGTCGAGTTCTCCAAACGCGCCGTCTTCGCGCTCGCGTCCGTCTGCTTCGTCCTCGTGGGCATCCCCTTGGGCATCCGCTCCCAGCGCAAGGAAAGCACGATTGGCATGGCGATCTCGCTCGCCGTCGCGCTCGGCTACTACCTCGTCGTCATCCTGATGCTCTCCTTGGAGGAGAAGTTCATCGTCTATCCGGGGGCGTTGATGTTCCTGCCCGTCGTCGTCTGTCTGGCGATGTCCGTCCATTTCTTCAGAAAACATCTTTAAGGAAAAGGAGTTCCCATGATTCATCCAAGCGCGTGTGTTGAAGACGGGGCGCAATTGGGCGCCGACGTCGAGGTCGGGCCTTTCGTCCACATCGGGCCGAACGTCAAGATCGGCGCGGGGACGCGCATCGCGCAGGGCGCGATCATCGACGGCCACACGACCATCGGCGAGCAATGCCAGATCTTCCCCTACGCCTGCGTCGGCATGAAGACGCAAGATCTCAAATATCAGGAGGGCTCGGTCTCCTACGTCGAGATCGGCGACCGCACGGTTCTGCGCGAGTTCTCGACCGTCCACCTCGGCACGGCCGACGGCGAGAAGACGATCATCGGAAGCGACTGCCTCTTCATGTGCTACTGCCACGCGGCGCACGGCGTCATCCTCGGCAACCACGTCATCTGCTCGAACTCCGTCCAGCTCGCGGGCGACGTCCACTTGCAGGACTACGCGATTGTCGGCGGCTGCTCGGCGTCGCACCAGTTCTGCACCGTCGGCACGCACGCCATGGTGGGCGGCATGGTGAAGATCCGCCAGGACGTCCCGCCCTACATGCTCTGCGATATGGAAGGCAGTTCGATGAAGGTCATCGGGCCCAACGTCGTCGGCCTGACGCGGCGCGGCTTCTCGCGTGACGTCATCCACGCGCTCAAGGACGCGCACCGGCTCATCTACCGCGAGGGACTCAACCGCACCCAGGCGTTGGAGCGCGTCGAGAACGACGTCGAGCCTTTCGAGGAGGTCAAGACGCTCGTCTCCTTCTACCGCCATTCGACGCGGGGCGTCGCGTGAGGTATTCGTTCGATTCGCGCTTGATCCGGCCGGGCGACGCCTTCGTGGCGTTGAAGGGCGACAAGCGCGACGGACACGATTTCATCCCGGCCGCGCGCGCGAACGGCGCCGTCGAGATCGTGGACGGCCTTGAAGAGTTGCACACGCGGGCGAAAGCGCGTCGCACTCAATTGAAGGCGCGTGTGATTGGCGTGACGGGCTCTTCCGGCAAGACGACGACGAAGGAGATTCTGAAAGTTTTTCTGTCGCAACTCGGCTCGACGTGCGCGACGGAGGGGAACTTCAACAACCACATCGGCCTGCCGCTCACGATCCTCAACTGTCCCGACGAGGCCGAGTTCCTGATTCTTGAAATGGGGACGAACCACCCCGGCGAGTTGGCGACGCTCTGCGAGATCGCGCGTCCCCATTTGGGGCTTGTCACGAACGTGGGAACGGCGCATCTGGAGTTCTTTGGCTCGCGGGAGGCTCTTGCCCGCGAGAAGGGGACGCTCCTCGCCGCCGCGACGGAGGGCGCGTTCTTCCC
>CAVEND010000099.1:0-4779 GCA_963616865.1 Faecalibacterium prausnitzii
ATCAGCACCTGGCTCAGTTTGATGTCCATCGACTCGATGATCTGCTCGATGGTGGGGACGAGTTCCTTGTTCGTCATCACCACGATGCCGTTGATGCGCTTGTCGGCGAGCACCGTCGTGTTGTCCTTCGAGAGTTCGCCCGTCTTCGCCTCGCCCGTGCGCTGGTTGACCGAGGCCTTCGGCGTCGTCGCCGCCGTCTTCGCGGTCGCCGCGCCCTGCTTCGCGTTCGCGTTCTGGTTCCCCTTGCCCGTCGACTTCGACGAGGAGGCGTTGCCGATCAAGTCGTTGATCATGTCGGCGACGTCCTCCGCGTCGGCATACTTCAAGCGGTAGACCTTCACCGCGATGTCGGGCGTCGTCTCGACGTCAAGCTGCTCGATGACCTTGTCGAAGAAGTCCATGTTCGGCTTCGCCGTCACGATGATGAGCTTGTTCGACCGCTCGTCGGAGAGGATCAGCACCTTGCCACGGATCATGCCGCGATCCGCGTCCGAGACGGACGTGACGAGCGAGGCGTTCGGCGTCTCGGTCTTCTGCGCCTGCGCCTGGTTGTTGCGGAGAAGCCCCCGGCGCGGGTCGCGGAACGCCGGCTGGACGGTCTGCACCGTGTTCGCCTGCTTGCCCTGCTTCTCCAGCTCCTTCTGGCTCTCCTGGACAATCGCCTCCAGCGCCGTCTTGATGTCCGAGGCGGCCGCGTGCTTGATCTGGCGGACGAAGACGTTCTCCGTCACGGGCGTGGGCACGTCGATCCGCTTGGCGATCTCGCGCATGCGGTTGATGTTCAGCTCCGTGTCGGTCACGAGGATCGTCCCCGTGCGCTCGAAGACGTTGAGGACGCCCTTGTCGCTCTTCAGCCCCTCCAACGCCTTCTGCGCCTCGTCGAGGGCGATGTGCTCGAAGGAGAGCATCATCGAGACGACCTTCGAGGTCTCCCCCAGCTCGGCCTCGGGATCCATGATGAGCGGAATGCCGTCCTTGCGCACCGCGCTGCGCGAGAGGGCGCGGACGAACTTCTCGCCGTAAGGCTCCAAGTGGACGCCGTTCATCTCCAGCACCGTCTCGATGGCGAGGATCTTGTCGTCATCGGAGAGATCCTGCCCCTTGCGCGGCTGGAGCGTGATCGTGACGGCGGGCGCGGCGGGATCCTTCAGAACCGTCTTGCCGACGAGGTTCCCGTAGACCATCAGCACGATGTCGAGCGACGCGCCGTTGAACTCGATGCTCCGCTCGCCGGGATCGACCTTCGCCGCGCCGGGCGCGGCCGTCGAGGGGCTGTTCGCGCCACCCGTGGGACGGCGGGACAAGATCCCCTGCGCGGACGCGGCGAACGCGGCGAACACGCACAATGTGAAAACGGTTGTTTTTCCAAACATCGGAACCCTCCTTTCAATTCTCGCGCATATACGCGCTCGTCAGCGAAAACGAGCCCCGCAGGTAGCCGGGCTTGGACTTGTTCGGCTGCACCGAGAGCGTCTTCACGTCGAACATCCCGTTCGTCGTCGACTCCAGCGCATACATGAATTTGACGAGCGCCTCAAGCGACGACTCGAAACTCTTCACCTCGATGGGCAGCTCCAGCACGTCGTCCGCCTGAATCTCCTCGCCCGCGTCGATCTGCGTGATGAGGACGCGGTGGTCCCGCGCCAAGGTTTCGATGCGCTCCAAGTAAACCGTGTCCGTCGCCTTGCCGCCCTCGAAGACGGGCATCGCCGCCTTCTCGGACTCGTAGGCGCGGTCCCACCGCTCCCGCTCGCCGATCAAGGCGGCCTCGCGCTCGTAACGCGCCCGCTCGCGGTCGCATTTCCTCGCGGCCGCGCGCCACGAGCCCTCGAAGTAGAGGAACCAGGCCACGACGGCGATGGCGTAGAGGATGATCATGCCCGCGATGGACACGAGGATCTTTTCCTTCAAGCCCGCCTCATTCATCTTTCTCATAGCGGCACTCAAGGTCGAAACGCTGCGTGCCGTCCTTCTGTGAATGGATGGAGCCGAGCTTCACCTCGGCGAAAACCGTCTCCCCGCCCTCGTCGGCCATCTCGGCGAGCTTGTCCTTGAACTTGTAGATCGCGTTCTTCTCGCTGGACTCGCCCTTCACGCGCAAGCCATCGAGGCGGGAGAAATCCCAGCCGGAGAGCGTGATGCCACCCTCCAACCTGTCGGAGACGGCCTTCATGATCTCCAACGCGCCGTGGAGGCGGTCGGAATACTTGCGCACGAGAAGCGTCTTCGCCTTCTTGTCGGAGACCGCCCGGTAGGCCGCTTGGTGGCGGCGCGAGAGGCTTTTCGCGTGGTCGGCCCTTAAGTCGTAGGCGAAGGGAACGCCAAAGAGCGTCGCCACGGCGAGAAGCCACACGCCGCCCGCGATGGCAAGGGAGCGCAGCCACGTCCGTTTCATCCGCGTCTCGTCGAGGACTTGCCGCCAACTCGCGGGCAGGGCGTTGAGAGAGTCCTCGCCCTCGGCGCGTTCGCGGATGCCACGGAGCGCGTCATCGAGCGCGACCTCCCGCTCCAACTCCACCGTCTCGCCGCAGGGCCCGTTCACGTTCTCGGCCTCCAAGAGCGAAAGCAGCCGCTCGCGCTTCGCGTCGGCATTCGGCATCAGGGCGCGGAAGGAAAGAACCTCGTCGCCGTCCAAGACGATCAGCGACGTCTCCGCGCCGACGCGCAACGTGAGGAGCGTCCGATGCGACGCGCCGTCGTCCGTTGGTTTGAGAATCTCCGACCAAAGCGACCGCAAGGCCCCGACGGGAAGGAGGTCCACCTTGACGACCTGAAGCGAGGCCGCGTCAAGCGCCTCGGCGATGTCGTCCGCAGATCCCTCGGGCAACGCGGCCGCCAAGACGAGGCGGAAGTCGCCCGTCTCGCGCATGACTTCGCACGAGACGGCGAGCGGCTCGTCGGGGAACGGGGAGATCGCCTGAAGGATGGGTGTCGCGAACGCGACGGGATCTTCCGCGATGGGCACGCGGACGACGCGCACGAGAAGGCGCGAGAGAGGCAGCGCCAAGACGGCCTCGCGACCCGACGAGTCCGCCTCCAGAAGATGGAGCGCACCCTCGTGCCACGTCGCGATTCTCGGCATCCGCTTTTTCATGGCGTCCGTCGCGCGTCCTCGAACGAACGGAAACGATCTGAAAACCCAAGGACGGCCTTTTCAAGAGCCGCCTCGGAGTCCACGCCCTTCTCCGCGATGGACTTGACGACGCGCAGGAGGAAGTCGCCCGCGTCGCCCTCGATCTCGACGGGCGGCAACTTTTCTTCGTAGCCGATGCGCTTGGCCTTCTCCAACGTCCGCCGCGCCTTCAGGAGCGAGGGCAGCGTCTTCGGGATGCCGTCCAAGGCGGAATGACGCGCCTCCTTGGCGTGTTCCTGCTGCTTGATGCGCTCCCAGTTTTTGAGGACGGCGGCGGAGTCCTTCGCCTCGACGTCGCCGAAGACGTGCGGGTGGCGGCGGACGAGTTTGTCGGAGACGGCGTGCGCCACGTCGTCGAACGAGAAACGCCCCTCTTCCTCGGCCATCACGCACTGGAACATGACCTGGAGGAGGACGTCGCCCAACTCCTCGACGTGGTGCTCCTTGTCGTCGGGCGCGTCCATCGCCGCGAGGAGCTCGTAAGTCTCCTCCAAGACGCAGGGCTTCAAGGTTTCAAGCGTCTGTGCGCGATCCCAAGGGCAGCCCGTCTCCTTGTCGCGGAGCCGAACCATGATCTCGTGCAGACGCTCGATTCCCGTCATGTCGCCTCCCTTATTTGGCGGTGCGGTTCTTGCGCGGGAGGGGCTGGCCGATCTCGGTGAGCATCTTGCGGAACGAGCCCTTGCGGACGTTGAACGGCTTGCCACCCTTGATGCGCTCGAACTCGCAGGCGCGGATCTCGGCGGCGGCGTTCTCGTCAGGGCCGACGACGCCCGACTCGCCCGCGAGCGCGCTCTTGACCGCCTGACGAGCGCACTGCTCGATGAGGCGCAGATCCTTCTTGTTCGGCGCGGCCGCGCGCGCGAAGTAGCCCGACTTGAAGACTTGCACCTTCTCGGCGCGGAGGAGCTCGCCGAAGCGCTTGCCGACATACTGCCCGACATTGACCTTGTCGAGGCGGGGGTGGCCGAAGGCGTCGACCGGCACCGTCTCGCCGCGCCGCGTCATCTCGGCGATGATGTCCTTGACGCCCGCGCCCTCGGAGACGAAGATGTTGACGGAGTCCACCGTGTCCATGATCTTCATGAGGCGCTTGGCCTCCTCCGCGAAGTCGATCTTCGCCTCGGGCACGTAGACGGCGTGGACGTCCTGCCGCGCCTGCGTCAGGTTGAACGCGTCGAGGAAGAGCCCGCGCGTGTTCATCGAGCGGAGCATCTTGCGGTAGACCTGCGCCGTCTTGTAGGTGAGCCAGCCGCAGTTGCGCCCCATGACCTCGTGGATCGTGAGCGCGCGCGGGTTCGCCGAATTCTCCTTGACGACGTTCATGAAGAACTTGGCGCCCTCCTCCGCCGCCGTCCACGCGCCGAGCGACTGCTTGATCGGGTAGACGTCGTTGTCAATCGTCTTGGGGAGGCCGACGACAATGAGGGGATAGTTGTTCTTCGCGAGATACGCCGCGAGGTCGGCCGCCGTCGTGTTCGTGTCGTCGCCGCCAATCGTGTGCAGGACGTCGACGCCGTCCTTCACGAGCTGGTCGGCCGCCACCTTCAGCGGATCCTCCCCCTCCTTGACGAGGCCGCGCTTGACGCAGTCCTTGACGTTCGTGAGTTTCACGCGGCTGTTGCCGATGGGCGAGCCGCCGTGCT
>CAVEND010000100.1:0-4686 GCA_963616865.1 Faecalibacterium prausnitzii
CCCAGCCTCCCGACGGCCGCGAGGAAGAGCGCGCGGGCGTGTGCCGCATCGAATGTCGGGTAGCGTCCGTGGTCGTAGAGAAGCCGCCCCCCGACAATCGTCTGCACGACATCGCCCGCCTGCATGGAAAAGGCCACGCGGGCGGGAAGGTCGCGCACGGGCAAGAGGTGCGGGGCCGTCACATCGACGACGCACAAGTCCGCCCGCGCCCCGACTTCGATCTTGTTCGCGTCCGTCGCCATCTCGATGACGTCCCACGCGGAGAGGACGGTCGGGTCGCACGCGCATCCACGGTGGATGAGCGCGGCGAGGTGCATCTCCTCGAAGAGGTTGAGGTTGTCGTTCGAGGCGCAGCCGTCCGTGCCGAGCGCCACGCGGACGCCCAGGTCGAGGGCGCGGCGGATTCGCGCGAAGCCGCTGCCGAGTTTCATGTTGCTCGTCGGGTTGTGGACGAGCGTGACGCCCTTCTCGGCCATGAGCCTGAAGTCGTCGTCGGTGCACCAGACGCCGTGCGCCGCGTAGCCGCCGTGGTCGAGGAGCCCCGTCCCCGCGAGATACGCGAGCGGCGTCTGGCCGTGCCGCGCAAGGCACGCCTCGTGTTCCGCGCGCGTCTCGGAGAGGTGGAAGTGGACCTTGCGGCGCAACTCGCCGTTGTTCGCCGCCGCCAGTTCGCGGCAGAACGTCTCGTCGGTGAGATACTCGGAATGGATCGAAAGGTAGGCGTCGGGATGCGCCTTCGCGAACGCGACGCACTCTTCGAGCCGCCCCGGCACGCCCGAAAGCCCCACGCGGCACGAGTGGCCTTGAAAGCCCGTCTCGGCGAACGCCCGCTCCATCTCCTCCGGGAAGTCATACATGTCGATGACCGAGGTCGTGCCGGCGGCGAGCATTTCGACGATGCCCCAAAGGTTCCCCGCGTAGACATCTTCGGGCGTGAGTCGCGCCTCGATGGGGAAGATCGCCTCGCGCAGCCAGCGGTCGAGCGGCAGCGCGTCCCCGACGCCGCGAAGGAGCGTCATCGCCGTGTGGCCGTGCGCGTTCACAAGGCCCGGCATCGTCAGCGTCGTCGGAGCGAGCGATTCGTCGAAGGAGATTTCCGCGATGCGGTCGCCGTCAAGGACGAGCGAACCCTTGCGCACCGTGCGGTCGGGAAGAAGCAGATAGGTGTTTTCGATTTTCATCATACCTTGCTATTATACCAAACCAAAGAGAGCGGAATGTTTTTGTTTTAGCTACGAATGGGCACGAATCTTCACGAATGGAGTCGCTACGTCGAGGAGCGGGCGGGAGAGGCAAGCGACGGCGGCGCGTCGAGGGCGTCGCGCCCTGCCAAGCCCGCGCTCGTCGCATGTTAGATCAGGAAGTCATCGAGCGTTTTTAAGGCGGGGATGCGCTCGAAGGGAAAGGACACGCCAAAGGCGGCCTCCGCCTCCATGACGAGTTTCAAGTGGTTGACGGAATCCCATTCGGGGAACGAGCCGTAGGCGCTCGTTCCCGACAAGTTCGCGCGCGGCACCTTGAACACACGCGCGGCCAACGCGAGGAACGCTTCGCGGTAGAGGTCGCGCACCGTCTTGAGGTCGCTGAACCGCGCCAGCGAAACGGGCGCGGACCAGTCGTTCTCCAAGAGGACGAGAAGCCCGAACCCGTGCAGCGAGCACCAGCCGGGCGTCTCGCGGAAGCGGTCGTCCAAGCCGACTGACTCGACTTCAAGAACCGAGGCGACGGCGGAGACGAACCTGTTCATGTTTTAGGCGACGGAGCCGAGCGCGATGAGCGCGAAGACCATCGCGAAGATCGCCACCGTCTCGATGATGCCCAAGGCCGCGAGGTAGTTCGTGAAGCCCTGGTTCGTCTCGGCCTGCGCGTCACACGCCGCCGCCGCCGCGCGTCCCTGGAAGAGCGCCGAAATGCCGATGGCGAAGCCCGCGAAGATGCCGGCGACGAGGACGGCGAGGCCCGAGCCCGTGCCGACCGTCGAGGTGATGCCCGTGACGACGCCCTCCGCGTCCTTGACGAGCGCCACCTTGCCGAGCATGACGAACATCAGGATCATCCCGTAGAGCGTCTGCGTGATGGGTGCGCCGACGAACGAGAGGAGCAGGAACGGCGCGGGCTTGTTCGCCGCGTAGCACTTCTTCCACGCCCCCACGGCCGCCGAGGCGGCGAACCCCGTGCCGAACGCGGACCCCGCCGCGCTGAGACCCAAACAGGCGATGGCCCCTGCCACAATCATGTATGCATCCATGGTTTTGCTCCTTTACGTGTGTTTTTGAAATGGACGAAAGATGAGACCCGCCCAGCTGATGCCCTTGTGGTTCGAGAATTCGAGCGTGTTCAGGCGCACCGCGTGGACGAGGATGGAAAGCGCGGCCATCGCGAGGTTGAGGCCGTGGCCGACGACGAGGATGAAGGCCATGCCCAAGGCGCAGAGCGCGTTCATCCACCAGGCGTTTTCGGGCGAGACAAGCCCCGTCGCCATCGCGTTGAAGTTCTCCGCCACCTTGACGGAGGCGAGCCCCACCGCGAAGAGGCGGACGTAGGAGATGATGTCGCCGAGCGCGGACATGATGTTCAGGGGGAGCATCCCCAGCTCCGCGCCGCGTGTGCGCAGCTCGCACGGCTTGAGCGTGAAGAGGAAGACGCTCGCGATGGAGACGCCGAAGACGTAGAACCCCCACGTGGGGACACGCGGGAAGATGCCCACGATGGCGTTTGTGACGAGATACATGAACAAGAGGATGCCCGCCCAGCCGAACTCGGCGAGCGCCGTCGAGTCGTTGATCTTCGAAAGGCCGTTCCAGACACGCGCCAACATCAAGTGGGAGACGCCAATCGTGAAGCAGAGGAACATCATGTTGTGGTAGCTCGGATCGGCGAGCCACGCGACGGTCGGAAGCCCCGCGAGGAACGGAATGGGTGCGCCGAACCACGTGTTCGAGAGGATGCCCCAGAGAACCGTCGCCGACGAGAAGACCGTCAGGAGGACGCGCCAACTGTGGGCGAGTTTCTTCCGGAAGAAGATCGTCAGGAAAAGGAAGATCGCCCCATACGCGCCGTCGCCGACGAGCATCGCGAAGAAGAGCGAGAAGTAGCACATGAACGGCACGGACACGTCGTCCTCCGTGTAGCCCGGCGCGATGCCGAGCCCCGCGAAGAGCGCCTTCATCGAGCGGAAGAGGCGCGGCGGCTCGATCAGCGTCGGCGGCACCTCGTCGCCCTCCGGGTCGCGCAAAAGGAGGCCGAAGCCAAACGACTTCAGGCTCAGGAGGTCGTCCTCCTTCGTCCGCGGCACCCACCCGGAAATGACCGAGACGGCCCCGTGGGCCTGCAAGAGCTCACGCGCCTCGCAGAACGCGATCCTGTCCGCGAGGGAGGGAAACTTCTTCAGAATGACGCTTTCGTCGCAGTCCGCCAGCTTCGCCGTGTCGATGGCGATTCTGTTCTTGACGCGCGCGCATTTCTGGCGCATCCGGCTCAAGCGCATCTCCGGCCACTTCGCCGGGAAGAGGGGCGTGTCGCCGCCGAGCGCGTGGAGGTCGACGCCCTTCTCGACGAGACGCCGCGCCAAGGCGGGGTCGAAGTCGCCATACGGCTCATAGACGCGGATGTCGCGCTCCAGCCGCTCCTCCTCTTTGAGAAGCGTCTGACGGTCGCGGTCGATCTCCAAAACCTCCTCGACCGAGCGCGCGCGCGAACGCGACCCCTCGACGGCCTTCTGCGCCTTGCGGATGATCCGCACCGCCTGCTCCGCCTCGTCGTAGGCGGCCTTCGCCTTGGAGACCTCGCCGCCCTGCGCCGACGCGAGGTCGAGATGGACGATGCCCTTCTCGCGCAAACGCTCGATGACCTCCTCGCGCTGCGAGGCGACACAGACGAGATCAAAGTGGCGCATCCGGACGATCATGACGGCTCCTCAAGTTTGACGCCCCGGCTTTTGGCGATCTTCCCGCGTGTCACGGACGCGGTCTGCTCGTCGCCGATGGCGATCTTGATGACGCGGATCGCCTCCTTGCACGAGGGGATCTTGACCTTCTCGAAGAGGTTGACGCGCTGGGATGTCTTGTGGAGTTCCTCCTGGACGCGGCGGCGCTGCTCCTCGAAAATCGCCCGCTCGCACTGGAGCGTGAGGATCTTCGTCGTCGCCTCGACGGCCGCGTCGACCCACACGGGCGTCGCCCACGGGTCGATGGGGCGGACGTCCGTCGTGACGCCCTCGAACGTCGGAATCGAAACGCCCGCCAGGTTGGCGACGCCGGTCTTCACCTCGCGCACCGTGACGAGGTTCTGGAGGAGCGACTCGTCCGTCGCGAAAAGGCCGATCCAACCGTCGAGATCATCGCGCACCGCGCGTTCGCGTTTCGCCGCGTCCTCCGCCTTGGCGGCGAGCGTGGCGATTTCGCCTTGGAGCTGCTGTTTCTTCAAGAGCAGGAGCGGGAGGAAGCGCTCAAAGCGTTTGAGCGCGTCTGTCTGAGCCTTCAGCTCCGTCTTCGTCAGCTTCACCCTCTCCATTGAGAAACTATTATAACACAAATTTCGCTCCCGCGCATAGAGGGATTTGCGGGGAAAAGTGTCCTGCCGTCGTGTTTTTTCACCGAAGCTCCGTGACAACCGTGAGGCACGCGCCATTTCCTTCCAAGCGGAGCGTCTCCTCGCAGGCGGGGAGGAGCGCGACCTCGTTCCGCG
>CAVEND010000101.1:0-4680 GCA_963616865.1 Faecalibacterium prausnitzii
CCGAGGTTGGCCTTCGCGGTCGCGACGATGTTGTCGAGCTCGGAGAGGAAGTCCCATCCGAGCGTGGTGCGGGCGGCGAGCGTCCGCGCCTCGCCGAGGAGCTGGTGGACGCGCTCCAGGCAGTCTCGCTGGTAGGCCGTCACGCCGCCACCCCCTCTCGGTTCGCTCTCGCTTCGTTCGGCGACAGGCAGTTCCCCTCGTCGCGCTCCGCGTCGGCCTTTTCGGCGCAGTCGGGGCAGAGGCCGCCGTCGTCGAGGTCGAGGACGCAGAACCTCTCTCGGCAGAGGCCGCACTCGGCGAAGCCGTGGCAGTTGTTCGCCCTCATGCAGTCCGCGTCGCAGACCTCGCGCTCGTCATATCGGCTCATTCCGCGCCTCCCTTCCCGTTTCCCTTGCCGTTTTCGCCGCCCTTCGCCTTGAAGTCGGGACACTCCTGCGGCGGGATCGGCGGGTCGAGCTCCTCCGGGGGCGTTTTCCGCCCCTTTTGGCACCCGTTTCCGCCGCAGTTCGCGCACCTCTCGGCGCAGAGCGTCCAAATCGGCGGTTTTTCTGCCCTCTGACGCTTCCGCGCAAGTTGGGAGGCATATTCCCTTGCCTCCGCCAACTCGTCGCCAGAGGCGCGATTTCGCCACGATTTGAGCGTTGGCCTCCAGTTGCCGTTGTGAACCCTCGTTCCGTCGGTGTTCGTCCAGCCGCGGGCGGTCATCTCGCGGTGCCACCAGCGGGCGTAATCCGCGCCCACGCCCATGGCGGTGGAGGCGATCTCGGCGACCGCGTCCTCCGTCGGCACGTCCATGCGCGGCGTTTGGGGTGGCGTGGAGGGGTTTGGCGAGTTGTCAACAGGGTTGTCTACATTCTCGCCGCCTCCCTCGCGCGCGCGGGTGCGCGTAAGACACACACTCTCATTTTTGGACGGACGGACGGACGGATGGACGGACGGACGGACGGATGGATACAAGGACATTTTGCCCCGTCCATTTTGTCCCGGAGACATTTCATTTGTCCCTGGGACATTTTGAATGTCCTTGGGACAAGTGTCCTCGTCCGTTTTGTCCTTGGGACAGTCTTTTGGGGCAGCCGATCCCGGCTCCGCCGCCGCAGATTTCGCCCGGCTCTCGCGGTAGGCCCGCTTGCGCTGGCGGCTCGCCTCCGTGGCCTCCGTGTGCCACTCGTTCGATTCCATGATCATGTTCAGCATCAGCCGCTCGTTCGCGTCGAGCGGCGGATCGACGGCGTGTCCGGCGAGGGCGCGGCAGATTCTGCCGACGGTCATCTCGCTTCCGTCCTCGGAACGCTTGAGGAACGACCACAGTGCGTCTGGTTTTATCATGTCAGCCTCCGAAAGGGCCGGGCGCGGCGTGTTCCAGCCGCCGCCCGGCCTGCCTGTTGCGTCACCCGACGACCTCGGCCTCGGCGGCCTCCTCGCCCCGCTCCGACGGCGGCGGCTCCGCGACACCGATGGCCTCGCGGAGCGACCTCGCCGGCTGCGGCTTCGGCGCGTCCCTGTCCGCGCCCGCGTCCGGCTTCGGGAACCAGTCCTCGGCCTTGCTCATGCCGTCCCTGATGGAGTTCGCGATCTTGCCGAGGTTGGCGAGCTGCGCGGGCTTGATCGCGTCGAGGTGGCACTGGACGCGAGCCTCGATCTGCTCCTTGGAGACGCCGTAGCCCTCGAAGGTCTCCAGCATCTTCTTGATCCGCTCCGGGGTGACGGAGAACTTGACGGCCATCGTCGCGTCGCAGGCCTCGACGGCCTCCTCGACGACGTCGCCGGGGATGATGCCGAGGATGCAGGCCCTCAAACGCCGCGCCCCGTTGTTGGCGACGAGCTCGTAGATGTCGCGGGGGTCGGTGAGGCGCGTGTCGCCGCGCTTCGTGTGGCGGATGTGAGGCACCTGGAAGACCTTGGTCTGCCGGGCGTTCGTCTCCATGTCCCACGCGAAGGCCTCGCAGGTGGATTCCCCGTTGCGCTGCTCCAGCTCGCGGATGCCGAAGGAGATGTTGCCCCAGTTCTGGGCGAGCATCTCGGCGAGGCGGATGGACGGCCCCGTCACGTCCGCGCCGCCTCGCGAGTAGGTGTAGCACGCGCCCTCGGCGAGGCGGGGGCGGGCGCAGGCGTTGAGGATGCGGTCGCGGGCGGCGACCACGTCCCTCGGGCAGGCCTTGGCCATCTGCATGGCGGCGACGGCCTCGGCCATCTCCCGCGTCTGCGCGACGGCGACGGCGGCGTTCGACCCCCTCGGCGCGATGGACGCGGCCGGGGCGGCGGGCTGGATCTCCGTTGTTTGCGTGTTGCTGTTCATGTTTTTTCTCCTTTTTCTCCCTCGGTGTTTACTGGGGTCACGAGGGCTCGCCCCATGTGAAGCTCTTGTCAGTCCCTTGGCGTTTTGACGACGAACCGCCGCGCCCCCGCCTTTTGAACCGTGTGCGCGGCGACAAGCTCGTCGGTCGCGCCGAGGGCCTTCGCGACGGCCTCCCAGTCGGTCGAGAGCGTGTCCCTCGCGCTCTTCCACGTCGCGAGCGGCCGCCCCGTGGCGGGGTCGGAGAGGATCTCCGCGTCGCCGAGGAACGCGCAAACGTCGCCCATCGCGGCGGCGGCCTTCTCCTTGGCGGCGCGTTCCACGGCCTTGGCGGCGGCGAACGCCTCCAGCCGCGCCGCGACCTCGGCGGTCGCCCTGACCGTCTTGCCGGGGTTCGACCGCGCCCACAGGAGGCGGCAGTCCTCCTCGTTCGTCGGGGGCGGCATCTTGTCGCCGAGGACGAACTCCGCCCACCACGCCGCGAGCCGCTCCCGCATCGTGCGGATCGCCACGTCGTCCCGCTCCACGCGGAACACCTCGAACCGCTTGCGCCCGAGGAAGAGGCAGGCGACGTCCGCGTGTTCGAGCGCGGGCTCAAGCCCCATGTAGTGCTGAACCTGCGTCTGGTAGCAAAGGGGGACGCCGTCCTCCCAGTCGCGTGAGGAGGTCTTGCACTCCAGCAGGGTGTCCGTCCTGACCTCGCCCTTGTGGGAGGCGACCTTGCCGCCGTCCGGGACGACGAGGCGGTCGAAGTTGCCGAGGAGGCAGCCCTTGTGGATCATGCGGTTGAACCGCTGGACGGTGCGCCCCGTCTCCTGCTCGTATCGCCGGGCGACGAAATCCTCGAGCTCCGTGCCGATGCGCATGGCCTCGGTCTCCTCCTTGGGCGCGGCGCGGCCGGTCTTGTCGAGCCAGACCGTCACCGGGGTCGCCCACGGGCTGATGCCGAGGATGGCGGCGGCGTCAGAGCCGCCGATCCCCGTCCTGCGCTCCGCGAGCCAGTCCTCGCGGGTCATCGCGGCCGCGCTCACGCCACGGCCTCCCTCGCCGCCTTGCGGGCCTTCGCCTCCTCGGCGGCCTTGCGGGCGAGCGGGATGAAGTTGGCCTTGCAGTGGGCCTCCAACGCGGGCAGGCAGACGTTGTGGAAGAGCTCCGCGACCGTCTTCCTGCCGAAACGCCGCGCCAGCCCCTGCAGCTGCATGAGCCTCGCGTTGTCCTCGACCGTCAGGCGGATCGTCACCTTGCGCGGGTGTCTGACGCTCCCCTGGTTGTCCGTCCGGCGGCGGACGACGCGGCGGCGGGCCGCCTTGGCGTTGTTCTCGGCTTCCATCACTCCGCCTCCTTTCCGGCCTCGGCCCGCGCCTGTTTCTCGCGGCAAGCGACCTCGGCGGGGTCCTCCGCCTCCAACGCCTCGGCCTCGTCCTCGTCGATCCCGAACGTCCCCGCGCCGCACACGCGCACGAAGAGACGCGCCTCCTCGTCGGGAATCCAGCCGCCGAGCATCTCGGCGTATTTGCGCCGCATCTCGTTTTCGAAGCCGTCGCTCGTGACGAGGAGCGATGCGAACCTCTCCGCGTCGTCGGACTTCAACGCCGCCCGCGCCTTGTCGAACGCGCTCTTGCGGAGCTTCGTCCACCTCGACCGCGCCGCCTTGACGCGCCGCTCCTCGGCGAGCTCCTCCTCGGTCTTCGCCGGTTGCGCCGACTCCGACGCGGAGGCGTCCGTCCAGACGAGCATCTTCAGCCCGCCATCGTCGTAGATGAACGGGGTCGTGTTCTTCCGCTCCTTGTGGGGCGTCACGCTCCAGTAGCGCGGCACCGACCACTTGTCCTTCGCCGCCTTGACCTCCACGCCCTTCTTGCGCAGACGCTCGATCTCCGCGTCCACCGCGCCGTTCCATCGCTGCTTGAAGCACTCCGCGTCCTGGCACCGCCCGCACTTGTCCTCCATCTCCGGGAAGAGGAGGCCGTGCGTCGCCGTGTTGCACTCGCAGCTCGCGCACCCCGCGACGTCGAACGGGCACTCGTCAGGGTCGAGTTTGCGCATCTCGCGCTCGAACCAGCCCTCCACCTCGCAGTGTCCCGCGTCGTCGTTGTAGCCCGCGTATTCGGCGAAGACCGCGTCCTGGAACGCCTGCTCGTGCGCGGCGACGACTTCCATAAACTTGGCGTCCTCCGCGCCCCTGCCGCGCTCCTTGAACCACTCGCGCCACTTGTCCGTGAGGTTCGCGAGACGCGCCCGGCGGGCGGCGTATCGCTCGTCGCGGCCAATCGCCGCGCCGATCTCCCCGAACGAAAGCCCCGCGTCGCGGAGCCGCCCGACGAGATCCGCCTCCAAGAGCGGGTCGTTCGCCACGCGCTGGACGTTCGCCGTCGCCGTCATCA
>CAVEND010000102.1:0-4633 GCA_963616865.1 Faecalibacterium prausnitzii
AAAAAACAACTTTGTGGTATAATGGAAGGTATGAAAATACACGGGAAGAGAATACGGATCACCGACACGACCCTGCGCGACGCGCACCAGTCCCTGTGGGCGACGCGCATGCGCACCGACGACATCCTCCAGATCGCCGAGACGATCGACAACGCCGGGTTCTACTCCCTCGAATGTTGGGGCGGCGCGACGTTCGACGTGTGCATGCGCTTCCTGCGCGAGAATCCGTGGCAGCGGTTGCGCGAGATCAAGAAGGTCTGCAAGAAGACGCCGCTCCAAATGCTCTTGCGCGGGCAGAACATCCTCGGCTACAAGCACTACGCCGACGACGTCGTGGATCGCTTCGTCGCGCTCGCGTGCGAGAACGGCATGGACATCTTCCGCGTCTTTGACGCGCTCAACGACCCGCGCAACTTGGAGACGGCCATCCGCAGCGTCAAGAAGTATGGCGGCCACGCGCAGGGGACGATCTGCTACACGACCTCGCCCGTCCACACGGTCGCGGCCTACGTGAAGCTCGCCAAGGCGCAGGAGGCGATGGGCATCGACTCGCTCGCGATCAAGGACATGGCGGGCATCCTCACGCCGGGCGCGGCGCGCGAACTCATCGCCGCGCTCAAGAAAGCGCTCCCGAAGATGCCCCTCCAAGTCCACTCGCACATGACGAGCGGCATGGCCGCCGCAATGTATATGGCCGCCGCCGAGGCGGGCGCCGGGTGCCTCGACTGCGCGATCTCCTCGCTCTCGTCGTTCTCCTCCCAGCCGCCGACGGAGTCCATCGTCTCGATTTTGGAGTCCGAGGGGTTCGACTGCGGGCTTGACCGCGCCGCCCTCTCCAAGATCAACGCCTACTTCAAGGAGCTCAAGAAGAAACGCCAGCCCGCGAGCGCGTCGCGTGTCGAGGCGGTTGACGCGGGCGTCCTCGTCCACGCGATCCCCGGCGGCATGATCTCGAACCTCCGCTCGCAGCTCGCCCAGCAGGACGCGCTCGACCGCCTCGACGACGTTTTGGCGGAGCTCCCGAAGACGCGCGCCGACATGGGCTACCCGCCGCTCGTCACGCCCACCTCGCAGATCGTCGGCGTCCAGTCGGTCTTGAACGTCCTCTCGGGCAAGCGCTTCTCCATGGTCACGGACGAGACGAAGCGCTACGCGGCCGGCTACTACGGCGCGACGCCCGCCCCCATCGAGCCGAAGCTCCGCAAGAAACTCTGCGGCGGCCTGAAGCCGATCTCGTGCCGGCCGGCCGACTTGCTCAAGCCCGGCCTCGTCGCGGCGGCGAACGAGATTCCGCCGTATCTCGTCAAGAGCGAGGAGGACATCCTCTCCTACGCGCTCTTCCCGGAGGTCGCGCTCGGCTACTTCAAGTGGCGCAAGGAGGGCGGGCCCATCCCCGCCGACGAGGAGGAGGCGAAGGCGGCGCAGACCGTTGCCGCGCCCGCCGCCCCCGCCGCGAAAACGGCGGCCGCCGCGCCCGCGCCCGCGCTGAAGGGAACGCCGGTCGTCGCGCCCCTCAATGGCACCTTCTACCGCAGCGACGCGCCGGGCAAGCCGAAGCTCGCCGAGGACGGGGCTCAAGTCCGCGCCGGGCAGCCCGTCTGCGTCGTCGAGGCGATGAAACTCTTCAACCCCGTTCCGTCGTCCGCCGCCGGCAAGATCACGTTCCTCGTCGAGCACGGCAAGGCCGTGCAGAAGGGCGAGGCGTTGGCCGTCGTCGAGTAGGGGGATCATCGGACAGGGACAGACAAGCGTTCAACAGGGAGGCCAAGCGCATGGATAAGACATCGAAGAAGCCACGGATTCTGATCGTCACGCCAGAGATCACCTATCTCCCGGACGGCATGGGCAACCTGGCGGGCAAGATGTCGGCGAAGGCCGGCGGCATGGCCGACGTCTCCGCCTCGCTCACGTCCGCGCTCTTCGAGCTGGGCGCGGACGTCCACGTCGCGCTGCCGCACTACCGGCGGATGTTCCACGTCGAGACGGCGCAGCTCGTCTCGGAGGAGTTGCGCAAGTATAAAAGCCACCTCTCCGACGAGCGCATCCACTTGGCCGAGGATCGCTGCTTCTACTACCGCGACACCGTCTACGACCGGGGCGACGGCAACGTCAAGCTCTCGCTCGCGTTCCAGCGCGAGGTCATCAACAACATCATCCCCTTCGTCCAGCCCGACCTCATCCACTGCAACGACTGGATGACGGGCCTCATCCCGGCGGCGGCGCGGCGCATGGGGATCCCGTGCCTCTTCACCGTCCACAACATCCACACGCAGAAACTCAACCTCGCGCACATCGAGGACGCGGGCATCGACGCGGCCGAGTTCTGGATGAACCTCTACTACAGCTACCCGCCCTACAACTACGAGGAGTCCCGCGAGCGCAACCCCATCGACCTGCAGGCGTCCGGGTGCTTCGCCGCGCACTTCATCAACACGGTCTCGCCGACGTTCCTGACCGAGATCGTCAACGGCTGGCACTCGTTCATCCCGGACTCCATCCGCAACGAGATCCGCAACAAGTTCAACGCCGGGTGCGCGGTGGGCATTTTGAACGCGCCGGACTCCTCGGACAACCCCGCGATTGACGACAAGATCCCGTTCAAATACGGGCCCGACAGCCACGTCGAGGGCAAGCGGCAGAACAAGCTCGCGCTCCAGCACGCGCTGGGGCTGGAGGAGGACGCGAACAAGGCGCTCTTCTTCTGGCCGAGCCGCCTCGACCCCGTGCAGAAGGGCCCGCAGCTCCTGACCGACATCCTCTACCGCTTCCTGGAGAAGCACCCCGACGCGCAGCTCGCGGTCATCGCCAACGGGCCCTACCAGCAGCCGTTCTGGGACATCCGCGAGTTCCACCAGCTCCACGGCCGCGTGGGCGTCCACAACTTCGAGGGGCGGCTCTCGCAGCTCGGCTTCGCGGCGAGCGACTTCACGCTGATGCCGTCGCTGTTCGAGCCGTGCGGGCTGCCGCAGATGCAGGCCCCGATCTACGGCTCGCTCGCCGTCGCGCACAACACGGGCGGTCTCCACGACACCGTTGAGACGCTCGACGCGAACGCCTCGCGGGGCAACGGCTTCGTCTTCGACACCTACGACTCCAACGGCCTCTTCTGGGCGATGGATCGGGCGATGGACTTCTTCCACGCCGACGCCGCCGTGCGCGAGCGGGAGATCCGCCGCATCATGACCGAGTCGCTCTCGCGCTTCAACCACCGCGCGTGCGCCCAGGAATACATCAACCTCTACGAGAAGATGCTCGACCGTCCGCTCGTCCAACATTGAAGAACATGACAGAAGAGATCGTTCAGGCGTTGAAGGACGCCAAGGGCGCCGACGTGAAGGTCTACGACGTGCGGGGCAAGTCCTCGCTCACCGACACGTTCGTCGTCGCGACGGGCGCGGCCGCGCCGCATTTGAAGGCGCTCGCCAAGGCGCTGCCCAAGGGGGCGTTCCGCACGTCGGGCGACCCGGAGAGCGGCTGGATCGTCGTCGATTACGTCGACGTGGTCGTCCACGTGTTTTCGCCGGAGGCGCGCGCCTACTACGCGCTCGAACGCCTCTGGGTCTAAAGGGTTCGTTCATCCATGAGAGTCGTCATCAAAGTCGGCACGCACGCGATTGCGGACAAGTCGGGGCGTCCCGACTACGCGGCGCTGAAGAAACTCGTCGGTCAGATCTGCGGCGTCCGCGACCTCGGCCACGAGGTCATCTTCGTCTCGTCGGGGGCGGTCGCCGCCGGGGTCGAGGCGCTGGGGCTCGCGGCGCGGCCGAAGGCGGTCAACGACATCCAGATGTGCGCCGCCGTCGGTCAGGCGCGGTTCATCTACGAGTATGAAAAACTCTTCGCCGAGCACGGGGTCAAGATCGGGCAGCTCCTTTTGACGCACGACGACTTCGAGATGCGGTGCCGCGCCCTCAACATCAAAAGTTCCATCGGGCGGCTCTTGAAGAACGGGATCGTCCCGATCATCAACGAGAACGACGTCGTCGCCGACGAGGAGTTGAAGGGGCAGAGCCTTGGCGACAACGACTACCTCTCGTTCCTCATCGCGAAACTCTTGAAGGCGGACGCGCTCGTCCTGTTGACGACGGTCGACGGGCTTCTCGACGCGGCGGGGCGCCGCATCCCCGAGGTGGACGATTTGCGGAACATCATGAAACTCGTCCACCCCGGCGAGAAGGGGCGTCTCTCGAAGGGCGGGATGGACACGAAACTCAAGGCCGTCCGCGCGGCCGTCAAGAGCGGCATCGACGTCTACATCGCCAACGGCCGCAAGAAGTGCCTCGTTTCCCTTTTCACGGGTCGCTCGACGGGGACGTTCTTCCCGGCGGACGTCCTCTCCTGACTTTCCAACGCACCGC
Organism: Faecalibacterium prausnitzii; assembly: GCA_963616865.1. GTDB lineage: Bacteria > Verrucomicrobiota > Kiritimatiellia > RFP12 > UBA1067 > UBA1067. The sequence goes on from CAVEND010000102.1 coordinate 4,359, forward strand.
AAGGAGTTTTGACACATGGGTCTTTCGGTTGGCATCGTCGGCCTCCCCAACGTGGGAAAATCGACGCTCTTCAACGCGCTGACGAAGCGGCAGCAGGCGGCGGCGGAGAATTATCCGTTCTGCACCATCGAGCCGAACTCGGCCATCGTCGAGGTCGCCGACCCGCGCCTCGACACGCTCGCGAAGATGGCGAAGAGCGAGCAGAAGATCCGCGCCACCGTCGCGTTCACCGACATCGCCGGGCTCGTCAAGGGCGCGTCGAAGGGCGAGGGGCT
>CAVEND010000103.1:0-4599 GCA_963616865.1 Faecalibacterium prausnitzii
CCAAGCGGCGAGACATTCAGAGTCGCCGCGGTGCTTGAACTTAAGCCCCTCCGCCTCCGCCCGCCTTTGCCCACCCTTTTGCCGATTTGCAGTCAAGGGTGGTTTTTTGATATAATGCTCCATTCGATATGAAAAGAATTGATTTAGCGCAGGAGAAGGCGGCGGTGCTCACCGAGGCGTTGCCCTACATCCAGGATTTCCGGGGCTCCGTCGTCCTCATCAAACTCGGCGGGTCGGTCATGGAGGCCGAGGAGAACCTCGACTCCATCATGGACGACATCGCCTTCCTCAACGCCGTCGGCATCAAGGTCGTCATCGTCCACGGCGGCGGCAAGGCGATCTCGAAGGCCATCAAGGCGAGCGGCCACGAGCCCACGTTCGTGAACGGCCTGCGCCTCACGGACGAGCCGACGATGGAGATCGTGCGCAAGACGCTCAACAACGTCGTCAACCCCGACCTCGTGACGCGGCTCTGCAACCGGGGCGCGAACGCGAAGCCCCTGCACGGCAACTGGCTCTTCACGGCGCGGAAGATCGCCTCCCCCGACTTGGGCTTCGTGGGCGAGGTCTCCGCCGTCACGCCACGCGCCGTCGTCGAGATGCTCGACGCGCACATCATCCCCGTCGTCACGCCGCTCGGCACGGGCGAGGGCGACGCGCACCTCTACAACATCAACGCCGACTACGCGGCGGCCGCCCTCGCGAAGGCCCTGAAGGCGCGCAAGTTCGTCCTCGTCTCGGACGTGCCGGGGCTGTTGAAGGACCCCGACGACCCGACGACGCTCTTCTCGACGCTCCACCTCTCGGAGATCGAGTCGCTGAAAGCGTCCGGCATCCTGTCGGGCGGCATGCTCCCGAAGATCGAAAGCTGCGAGGACGCGATCCGCCAGGGCGTCAAGAAGGTCCACCTCGTCGACGGGCGCATGGCCCATTCCCTTTTATTGGAAATATTCACGCGGCAAGGCGTGGGAACGGAGATCATCGAATGAGCAGTCCAAAAGCACAAAGCATCCTTGAGTTGTATCGCGGCCACGTCATGCCGACCTACGCGCCGTCGCTCGTCCTGTCGAACGGCAAGGGCGTCCAGGTCCGCGACGTGGACGGCATGAGCTACTACGATTTCACGAGCGGCATCGGCGTCCAGGCGGTCGGCCACGCGCATCCGAAAGTCGTCAAGGCCATCCAGGATCAGGCGGCCGCGCTGTCGCACTGCTCCAACCTCTTCGTCCACGCGCCCGAGACGACGCTCGCGGCGAAACTCGTCGAGCTCTCCGGGCTCGGCGGCAAGGTCTTCTTCTGCAACTCCGGCGCGGAGGCGAACGAGGCGGCGATCAAGCTCGCCCGCAAGTGGGGCGCGCAGAACGGCGGCCGCTACGAGGTCGTCACGATGCGCCAGGGCTTCCACGGGCGCACCCTCGCCACGCTCGCCGCGACGGCGCAGGCCTGGTGCCAGGAGGGCTACGACCCGCTGCCCGTCGGCTTCGCCTACGCGGACTTCAACGATTTGGAGAGCGTCAAGGCCGCCGTCAACGAGAAGACCGTCGCCATCCTGCTCGAACCCGTGCAGGGCGAGGGCGGCGTCACGCCGGCGACCGAGGAATTCATGAAGGGCGTCCGCGCCCTCTGCGACGAGAAGAACCTCCTCATGATCTGCGACGAGGTTCAGTCGGGCATGGGCCGCACGGGAACGTGGTTCGCGTGGCAGGGCTACGATGTCGCGCCCGACCTCTTCACGTGCGCGAAGGCTCTCGGCGGCGGGCTTCCGATGGGGGCCCTCATCTCCAACGCGAAACTCGCGGACGTCTTCACGCCCTCCTCCCACGCCTCGACGTTCGGCGGCAACCCCGTCGCGGCGGCGGCCTCCCGCGCCGTCATCGACGTCATCGAGTCGGAGGGGCTTCTTGAGAACGCCACGAAGATCGGCGCCCTCCTGAAGGAGAAGCTCGAGTCCTTCGTCGATCAATACGACCAGATCCTTGAGGTGCGCGGCAAGGGGCTGATGCTGGGGCTCGTGACGGAAGGCTCGGCGTCCTCCCTCGTCGAGGCGCTCCGCGCGCAGGGGCTTCTCGTCCTGACGGCGGGCGAACACGTCGTTCGCTTCCTGCCGCCCTTGAACGTCACGGAGGACGACGTCAACGAGGCGATTGACATGGTGTCCGACGCGCTGGACTGCTTCTTCGCGGAGGGGTGACGATCCGTGGCGCGTCATGTTTCTTAAAGGAGGACACATGAATTCGACGTTCAAGAAAATCGTGGCGAACCGCGCGAAATACGCGTGCGACGTCGAGCGGCTCGGCGAGTGCAAGATCGACTCGCCCGTGAGCCACCTGGAGTTCATCTGCGAGGGGCGGCGCGTCCTCGTCTCGGAGGACGAGCCGCTCGTCAACGAGCTGCGCGAGCACCTCGGCCACGTGCCGACCTTCGAACGCGCGGGCCCCTTGCCCAAGATTTTCCACGACCCCGCGTGGACGCGCGTCGGCATCGTGACGGCGGGCGGCCTCTGCCCCGGTCTCAACAACGTCATCAAGGGGCTTGTCGAGATCCTCTCCTTCGACTACGGCGTCAAGACGATCTACGGCATCCGCTACGGCTACGCGGGGCTGATCCCGCGCTTCGGCTACGAGCCGATCATGCTCAACCCCGACGTCGTTGACACGATCCACGCGCAGGGCGGCACGATCCTCGGCTCGTCGCGTGGCGAGCAGCCCGTCGAGGAGATGGTTGACACGCTCGTGAGGATGAACATCAACATCCTCTTCTGCATCGGCGGCGACGGGTCTCTCCGTTGCGCGCGCGACCTCGCCGAGGAGTGCGCGAAACGGGGGCTCAAGATCTCCGTCATCGGCATCCCCAAGACGATTGACAACGACCTCCAGTTCATCGGCCGCTCCTTCGGCTTCGAGACGGCCGTCGCGGCGGCCTCGGACGTCATCGGCCTCGCGCACGTCGAGGCGAAGGGAACGCCGCACGGCATCGGCCTCGTCAAGCTCATGGGGCGCGACTCCGGCTTCATCGCGGCGGCGGCGACGGCGGCGAACCCCGTCGTCAACTTCTGCCTCATCCCCGAGACGAAGTTCACGCTCGAAGGGCCCGGCGGCCTCCTCGCCGCGCTGGAGAAGCGCTTCGCCGCGAACAAGACGCACGCGGTCATCGTCGTCGCGGAGGGCGCGGGTCAGGAACTCTTCAAGGACGGCGAGACGCACAAGGACGCGAGCGGCAACATCCTGAAGAAGGACATCGGCGGCCTCTTGAAGGAGTCGATCTCGGCGCACTTCAAGGCGAAGGGCGTTCCGTGCTCCGTCAAGTATTTCGATCCAAGCTACTCCATCCGCTCCGTTCCGGCGCGTGGCACGGACGCGATCCGCTGCTACATGCTGGCGCGAAACGCCGTCCACGCCGCGATGGCGGGGCGCACGAACTGCGTCGTCGGCTCGACGGGCGAGAGCTACACGCTCGTGCCAATCGCCTTGGCGACCATCGAGCGTCAGACGGTCCCGTTGACGGGCGACTTGTGGCGCGGCGTGATGGACGCGACGGGGCAGGAGTTCTATTTCAGCAGCGACCTCCCCCGCGCGGCGGACATGGCGCCTTGAGCGATGCGCGTTTTGATCGCAGGTTCGACGGGCGGCGTGGGGCGGGCCGTCGCGTCCGCGTGCCGCGCAAGCGGGCATGATGTCGTCACCCTCGACCACGCGGATTTCAATGCGGGGGATTGGGCATCGCGTCTCAAATCGTTCGCGCCGCTCGACGGCTTCGCTTTCTGCGCGGGCGTCTGCCCCGTCAAGCCCGTCGCGCTGACGGACGACGCGCTTTTCGCCGAGACGATGCGCGTCAATTGCGGTCTTTTCTTCTCGCTCATGCGCGAGATCGTCGCGAACAAACTTTTCGCGCCGTCTCTCTTCCGCGTGGCCGCCGTCTCGTCGGTGAGCGCGACGGAAGGCTGGCCGGGCGGGAGCGCGTATTGCGCGTCCAAGGGGGCTCTCTCCGCGCTCTGCCGCGCCTTGGAGGCCGAACTTCGCCAAAAGAACATCCGCGTTCACGCCTTCGAGCCGCGCCACATCAAGACGCGGATGTTCGACACGTGCGCCGGGCGCATGGGCGTTCCCGATTCGTCCGCGAGGCCGCCGGAGGATTTCGCGAAGGATGTCCTTTTCTTTCTTGAAGGGGGCGAGAAGTGACGACCGTCGAGACGCTCGTTGAACTCATCCGCAAGACGTCCTCGACGCTTCCCGACGACGTTCTCGCCGCCTTGCGCCGCGCCGCCCGCCGCGAAAGCGCGTCCTCGTGTGCGCGTGTCGCCTTGCGGACGATGCTTCAGAATTGCGAGGAGTCTCAAAACCGCGTCGTTCCGCTCTGCCAAGACACGGGTGCGCTCACCTTTTTCGTGCCGCGCCGCTTGCAGGGGAAGGTGACGAGAAAGCGCGTCGAGGAGGCCGTCCGCCGCGCGACCGCGCTGGGGCTTTTGCGCAAGAACTGCCTCGACCCGCTTTCGGGCGTGTCGCACGATGACAACTGTGCGCTTGGCTTTCCCGTCATCCACTACATCGACGAGACCACCTCCCGCGTCACGCTCCTCATGAAGGGCGGCGGCAGTGAGAA
>CAVEND010000104.1:0-4566 GCA_963616865.1 Faecalibacterium prausnitzii
AACCTCTAACAGAAACAAGGAAGGATTGGACAACATGAAAATTTCAATGCTGATGACGTGCCTCGTGGCGGCTTTCTGCGTGGCCGGTTGCCGCTACGGCAAGGTGAACGAGGGCCTGTCGGGCGAGGAGAACGCCGTGGACATCGCCTCGGGCAGCGACATCGCCGCCTCGGAGGCCATGAGCGGCGACGCGTCCGCCGTCACCGAGGGCAAGTTCGAGGATCTCTACACGCGCTGCGACGACGTGAGCTTCTCGCCCGTCTACTTCGGGCTTGACTCGACGGTCATCGCGCAGGACGAGCTCGGCAAGGTGGAGGCCGTGGCGAGCCACCTGAAGTCCAACGCCGACCGCGTGGTCGTCGTCGAGGGCCACTGCGACGAGCGCGGCTCGAACGAGTATAACATGTCGCTCGGCGAGAACCGCGCCATCATCATCCGCAACTACCTTGAGCAGACGGGCATCGCGGACTCGCGCATCCAGACGCGCAGCTACGGCGAGGAGAAGCCCGCCGTCCTCGGCCACAACGAGGCGGCGTGGGCGAAGAACCGCCGTGGCGAGTTCGTGATCTTCAAGAAGTAAGATGAGTTTCGCGGTCGTCTTCGACAGCGTGGGCTTCGGCGAGTGGCTTGTCCTGCTCGCCGTTGTTCTTGTCGTCGTCGGCCCGAAAAACCTGCCCTCGACGGCGCGGAAGCTCGGCGGCTACTACGCCAAGTTCTGCCGCGCGGCCGAGACGTTCAAGCGGCAGATTCTGGAGATGGATCGCGATTTGGAACGCGCGGCGGCGGAGGCCGAACGCGCCGTCCGCGAGACGGGCGAGAAGATCGACCGCGCCCTCGACGTCGAGAAGGAGAAGGATGGCCATTCAGCCTCTGACTGAGGACGGCCGCAACGATCCGCCGCGCCCGCTCCTGGAGCATCTTCTCGCCCTGCGCGACATGCTCGTCTTTGGGTCTCTCGCGTGGCTCGTTTGCGCGACCGTCGCGGGCGCCTGCACGCCGTGGATCATGGCGTGGCTCAAATCCCCGGCGGGCGAGGACGGCCGGCTCCTGCAGGGGCTCGACCTCACGTCGGGCGTCTCGTCGATCATCTCCATCGCGGGCTGGGGCGGCACGGCGCTGGCGTTCCCCTTCATCGTCTACGCGATCCTGCGCTTCGTCTTCCCCGCCCTGACGAAGCGCGAGAAGGCGATGCTCCTGTCGATCCTCGTCGTCGGCACGCTCTTCTTCCTCGCGGGCGTCGTCGTCGCGTATGCGAAGACGCTCCCCTTGGTCGTCTCGACGTTCCAGGCCATCAACCGCTGGGTCGGCTTCGAGATGGAGGTGTTGCGCATCGAGAACTACATCTCCATCGTGCTCAAGACCATCATCGCCTTCGGCCTCGTCTTCCAGCTGCCGCTCATCATCTTCGTCCTCGGCTGGTTCGGCATCGTCTCGTCCCAGGCGTTGCGCGAGAAGCGGCGCATCGCCATCGTCCTCGCGTTCTTCGTTTCCATGTTCCTCACGCCCCCCGACCCCATGAGCCAGATCATCATGGCGGTGCCCCTGTGCATCCTCTACGAGCTCTCCATCTGGGCGGTCTGGCTGAAGGAAAAGGGAACGTTCGGCTCGTGAACAGAAGCCGCAGCCTCGTCGCGTTCGGCTTCCTCGCCCTGATCGGCTTGGGGGCGATCCTCCTCTCCCTCCCCGTGGCGCGGACGGACGGACAGTGGGGCGGCTTTCTCGACGCGCTTTTCATGTCCTGCTCGGCGGTCTGCGTGACGGGTCTTTCCGTCGTCGATCTCGCGGCAACCTATACGCGGGAAGGGCAGATCATCCTCCTCGCGCTCGTCCAAATCGGGTGTCTCGGCCTCATGACGTGCGGCACGTTCCTCCTGATCGCCGTGGGGCGGCGGCTCTCGCTCGCGCGCGAGTTCTCGCTCATGAACGCCTACGGCGTCGCGCAGATTCGCGGCATCCGGAGTTTGATCGCGTGGGTCGTGGGCTCGATGTTCCTCATCGAGGGGCTGGGGGCGTGCGCGCTTTACACGCGCTTCCACGACGTCTACAAAAGCGTCTACTACGCCGTGATGAGCTTCTGCAACGCGGGCTTCTCCTTGGAACCCACGTCCCTCGCGCCCTTTCGCGGCGACGCTTTCGTGATCCTCGTCCTCGCGCTTGAGACGATTTTGGGCGGCATCGGCTTTCTCGTCCTCTACAACCTCTGCACCTTCCGCTTCCTGCGCCGGCCGTCCGGCGGGAAGGGGCGGCTCTCGCTCCACACGCGCGTCGTCCTCGCGTTCACGGCCGTTTTCCTCGTCCTCGGCTTCCTCGCCTTCCTCGGCCTCGAAGGGCACAGGGCCTTGGCCGGCTGTCCGCTCGGCGAGAAGATCCTCCTCTCGTTCTACCAGGCGGTGACGCCGCGCACGTGCGGCTTCACGGTCGTGCCGACCGAATCGCTCGCCCCCGTCACGCGGCTCGTGTGCGAGGCGTTGATGTTCGTGGGCGGCGCCCCCGGCTCGGCGGCGGCGGGCGTCAAGGTGACGACCTTCGCCGTCCTCGCGCTGACGCTCGCGGCGATGTGGCGCGGCGAGGAGGAGACGGTCGTCTTCAAACGCGCCATCCCCTACGAGATCGTCCGCGAGGCAATCGTCATCGTGACGGTGACGGCGCTTTTCATCGCCCTCGTCTTCGCGCTCCTCCTCGTGACGGAACAGGGGCGGGGGCTTTCCTCGGACGCGCTTTTCTTCGAGACGGTCTCGGCCGTCTCGACGGCGGGGCTTTCCATCGCCGACACGACGCGCCGCCTGTCGAACGAGGGGCGGCTCGTCATCATGGGCGCGATGTTCTTCGGCCGCCTCGGCGCCCTCTCCGTCGTGATGATGATCGGCGCGCGCGCCCCGCGCCGCCCGTTCCGCTACCCGACGGAAGAACTTGTCGTCGGGTGAGGCGATCCACGGCATGGGACGCTTTTCGCCAACAGTCGCGTCCGTTGTATTGCGCAACGAGAAGTGATATACTACTTGGTTAATCAATTGAGTCGACGGCATGTCCGGTTTAGGGGTTAGGAAGAAGGAGTTATGGCAGATTGTTCAAGCATTCGTCACTTCAAGGACGCGGCGGACTACACGAAGAGGTTCATCGTCCGCGAGGAGATCGACAAGTATTTGCCGGGCGGCAAGCACTTCATCGACGACGCGGAGATCCGCCGCCTGATCGCCGCCTCGGATGGCAAGACGCCCGACCCCACGCGCGTCCGCGAGATCATCGCGAAGTCCGAGTCCACGTGCGAGACGCTCCTCCCGGAGGAGACGGCCGTCCTCATGCAGGTCACGGACAAGGATCTCTTCGAGGAGATGCGCGCGGCCGCCGACCGCATCAAGCACAAGGTCTACGACAACCGCATCGTCGTCTTCGCCCCGCTCTACATGTCCAGCCTCTGCGTCAACGGCTGCAAGTACTGCGGCTTCCGCGAGGGCAACGAGCTCCAGAAGCGCCGCGCCCTGACGATGGACGAGCTTAAAGAGGAGCTGGACGTCCTCGCCGGGCGCATCGGCCACAAGCGTCTCATCGCCGTCTATGGCGAGCACCCGACGACCTCGACCGACTACATCGCCGAGTCCATCGAGACGTGCTACGCCCGGAAAGTCCCCGCCCCGCGCACGGGCGCGCTCAACGCGATCCGCCGCGTGAACGTGAACGCGGCGCCGCTGCCCATCGCCGACTTGAAGGTTTTGCGCTCGGTCGGGATCGGCACGTTTCAGGTCTTTCAGGAGACTTACAACCGAAAACTCTACGAGGAGATGCACCCGCGCTGGAGCGTGAAGGGCGACTACGACTGGCGCACGACGTGCTTCCACCGCTGTTTGGAGGCGGGCGTGGACGACGTGGGGCTCGGCGTCCTCTACGGGCTTTGCGACTGGCGCTACGAGCTCTTGGCGACGATCATGCACGCGCGCGATTTGGAGCGGTGGTTCAACATCGGCCCGCACACGCTTTCCTTCCCGCGCTTGGAGCCGGCGAGCGGCACGAAGGTGCCGGAGGAGTCGCCGTGGCTCATCGACGACGAGACGTTCGCGCGCATCCTCGTGATCGCGCGCCTCTCCGTGCCCTATACCGGCATCATCGTGACGGCGCGCGAGAGCGGCGCCTCGCGTGACCGCGTCCTCGACCACGGCATGACGCAGCTCGACTGCTCGTCGAACATCGCGATCAAGGGCTACAGCGACTTCGCGGACGAGGCGCACCAGGAGAAGGAGCGCCAGCAGTTCCTCTTGGGCGACAACCGCTCGCTCGACGAGATGGTGCGCCACCTCGCCTCCCGCGACATGATCACCTCGTTCTGCACGGCGGGCTACCGCTGCGGCCGCACGGGCGGGTGCATCATGGACGCGCTCAAAACGGGGCGCGAGGGCAAGTTCTGCAAGATCAACGCGGTGCTCACCTTCCGCGAGTGGCTCGACGACTTCGCGTCCGACTCCACGCGCGAGATCGGCGGGAAACTCATCGAGAAGGAACTCGCCGGCATCCGCGAATGGCTGCCCAAGTTCTACCCGACGGTCATGAAGCAGTATGAGGCGACCTGTCGCG
>CAVEND010000105.1:0-4561 GCA_963616865.1 Faecalibacterium prausnitzii
GGCAAAGCCCATACGCGAGCGCACCCGCGAGGATGGACGCGGCGAGCGAGAGGATCAGGGGCCAAGATCCGCTCCACGCGCGGACGAGAAGGACGGCGAGCGCCATCACGAGCGTCGCGCTTAAGGAGAGCGCGAGAAACGCCCCGTCGCGGAAAAGCCGCAACGCCGCCCGCGCCTCGCCCATGGCGCGGGCGAGGAGGACGCACCCAAAAATGGCGCAGAGGAGCGTCGAGACGGCGAGCCCCACGTGCCGCCATTCGACGGGGAGCGAGAAGACGGCGACGATGTTGAGGAGCGCGTTGACGAGGACGGAGACGACCGAGACGCGCAAAGGCGTCTTCAAGTCCTTCTGCGCCTGAAACCACGGGATGAGCGACTTTTGGACGCCGAAGAAGACGAGGGAGAGCGCGTAGACTTTGAGGGCGCGGGAGACGCGCAAGGTCGCGAGCGCGTCAAACCGGCCGCCCTCGTAGATGACGCTCGTCACCTCGGAGGCGAGCAGGCACAGCCCGACGGAGGCGGGCAGCATGACGAGAAGCATGTGGCGCAGGGACGTGGCGAGGGCGTGTTCCGCGCCGAGGCGGTCGCCCTTGGCGAAAAAGGCGGAGAAGGTCGGCAAGAGGACGGTCCCGAACGCGACGCCGACGACGCCCAAGGGCAGATCCATGAGACGCTCCGCGTAGCCGATGACGCCCGCCGCCCACGGGGAGGCGAGTTGCCCCAGCACCTGGTCGAGCATGTAGTTCACTTGGATCGCGCCCGCGCCGAGCGCGGCGACGCCAAGGTTGCGCCAGACGTGGCGGACGCGCTCAGCTCCCCACCCGGAGAAGGAAAGGCACGGCGCGATGCCCGCTTTCGCCATCGCGACGAGCATGAAGGCCATTTGGGCGAAGCCCCCCACAAGGATGGCGACGGCGACGACGCGGACGCGGACGACGACGGGGAGCGACGGGAAGAAGGCGAGGGCGAGGAGCGTCGCGATCCAAATGATGTTCAGCAAGGCCGGCATGAAACTCGACGCCTTGAACTTCCCCAAGGCGTTCAAGACGCCCATGCCGAACGCCGCGCCGCAGATGGCGAGCATGTAGGGCGAGAGGATCGCGACGAGCGAGAGCGTGAGGCGCGCGCGGGGCGAGAGGGCGGGAAGGAACTCCAACGCGCCGACGAGGAACGTGAGGGCGAGGAGGACGACGGACGCGAGGAGGAGAAGCACCATCGTCATGACGGCGCGCGCGAGGCGGGCGGCCTGTTCGCGCCCCTCCTCCTCCAGCGTCGAGCGGAAGAGGGGGATGAAGGCGGCCGTGAGCGCACCCTCGCCGAAGAGCTTCCGCGCCATGTTGGGGATCGCGAAGGCGAGCGTGAACGCCGACTGCTCGACCCCCGCGCCGATGAGGCGGCTTTGGAGCGTTTCGCGCAGGAGCCCGAGGACGCGGGAGACCATCGTCAGTCCCCCGACGGTGAAAATCGACTTCAAGAGGCTCGTCCGCGCCATGCGCCTACTTCTTGTGGGGGAGCGGCGGCCTGTTGCCGCGCGTCAGGAGTTTGGAGATCCCGACGAGGACGCACGTGAAGACGAGCATGAGCGTCGAGAGCGCGAAGACGGCGGGCAGGTTCTTCGAGTGCTTCGTCATCGACGAGACGTAGGTTGGGAAGGTGTTCGTCCCCGCGCCGTTGACGAAGGAGGTGATGACCACGTCGTCAATCGAGAGCGTGAAGGCGAGGAGTCCGCCCGCGACGATGCCGGGGAGGAGGAGCGGCAGCTCCACCTTGAAGAACGTCGTCCACGGGCCCGCGCCCAAGTCGAACGCCGCCTCCACGAGGCGGTCGTCGAAGTCCTGAAGCCGCGCCAAAACCGTCATCACGACGTAGGAGACGCAGAACGTGACATGGGCGATGAGGATCGTCCAGAACCCGCAGGAAACCTGCGTCGCCACGAAGAGCATCAAAAGCGAAATGCCGATGAGGATGTCGGGCATGATCAGCGGCGTGTAGACGAGCGCGTGGTGGAGCGTCTGGAGGCGGTCTTTCCAGCGGTGGAGCGCGAGCGCGGCCGTCGTCCCGAGGACGCACGAGACGAGCGTCGAGAGGCCCGCGATGACGAGCGAGAGCCAAAAACTCGCGAGCAGCGGCTTGACGGCGTAGCGTCCCTCGAAGATCTGCGCATACCACTTGGACGAGAACCCGATGAAGTGGCCCTGGGCGTCGAAGAAACTCATCGTCACGCCGTTCGGCACGAAGCCGTAGGCGACGACGAGGATGATCGGGACGTAGAGGAACGCGAGGACGAACCCCAGGATGGCGACGGAGAGCATCGAGCGCTTCATTCCGACCTCCCCCGCGCCGTCACGATGAGACGCGCCGTCTGCTCCTCCAAGCGCTTCCGCCCGCGCGCCTCCTGCCGGTGCCGCCACCACGCGGCGAGCCCCAGCGGGATGAGGACGGACACGGCCATCAAGGTCGCCAACGCCGAGGCGTGCGGAATGTTCCTGTTCTGGATCGCGCGCATGAAGATCTTGTTGCCGATCAGGACGCAGTCCGTGCCGCCGAGCATCTGCGGGATGACGTAGGAGCCGATGGAGGGGATGAAGACCATCAGGAACGCCGAGACGACGCCCTGCCACACGCCGGGGATGAAGATCTTGCGGAAGGCGTAGAAGTTCCGCGCCCCGAGGTCCCGCGCCGCCTCCAAAAGCGAGAAGTCGAACTTCTCGGCCGCCGAGTAGATCGGCATGATGGCGAACGGCAGGAAGGAGTAGACGGAGACGAGGATGACGGCCGCCTCCGAGTCGAGGATCGTCGACATGGCGGGGTCGACGGGCCCTTTCGTCGCGAGCCCCGCCGAGACGAGGAACGACTGGACGAACGAGGGCAGCCAGTCGAAGAGCCACTCGCGCAGGCGCAGGAACACGAGGTAGCACGCCTGAAGCCAGCCGTCGGGGTGGAGCATCGTCTTCCACGCGAAGACGCGGACGACGAAACTCGTCCAGAACGGGAGCATGATCGCGCCGGCGACGAGCGCGCGCCACTTCGCGTTCATGCGCGCGATCGCGTAGGCGCACGGGATCGCCAAGAGGAGCGACCAGAACGTGACGATGAACGAGATGCGGATCGTGTTCCAGACGATGGCGGGGTAGTCGGGGTCGACGAGCTCCCGCCACGTCGAGAGCGACCAGTCGCCCACGCCGCCGGAGGCGTCCTGCCCGTGGAACGTGAACGCGAGGACGATGACGGCCGGGACCGCGAAGAAGAGGAGCAGCCACGCGAAGCTCGGCAGGGTGACGAGCGCCTCGGTGCGCTTGGATCGCAGGGGGTTGCTCATCGCTTCTCCACCATGTAGCCGTCGTCGGGGTGCCACCACACGAAGACGTCGTCGTTCCACGTGATGGGCTCCTGATCCAAGAGGAAGCGCGAGTGGGGCTTGAGCGCGGCGATCTGCAAGGCGCCGCTCGTGACCCAGAACTTCGTGTAGACGCCTTGGTAGACGATGTCGCGGACTTTCGACGGGAAGACGTTGATGGCCGCGCCCTTCTCCGGGAGGGGCGGGGCGAGCGTCACGCGGATCTTCTCCGGGCGGACGGAGAGGTCGACCGTCTGGCCGACCTTGAGGGCCTTGTCGTTGAACGCCTTGATCTGCGGGAAGCCCTCGACCGCGATGCAGCAGTAGTCGCCCTCGACCGAGACGATCTCGCCGGAGAAGAAGTTGGTGTCGCCGATGAACGAGGCGACGAAGCGCGTGTCGGGGGCCTCGTAGATTTTCTCCGGGACGTCCAGCTGCTCGACCGTCCCCTTGTTGAGGACGGCGATGCGGTCGGAGAGGCTCATCGCCTCGCCTTGGTCGTGCGTGACGTAGAGGAAGGTGATGCCCACCTGGTCGTGGATCGTGTCGAGCTCCAGGAGCATGTGCTGGCGGAGTTTCAGATCGAGCGCGGCGAGCGGCTCGTCCAAGAGGAGCACCTGCGGACGGTCGACGAGCGCGCGCGCGATGGCGACGCGCTGCTTCTGCCCGCCGGAGAGTTGGTGCGGATACTTCCACGCCTGGTCGGCGAGCTGGATCATCTCCAGGATGGCGTCGACCGACTCCTCGATCTCCGCCTTCGGCTTCTTCGCGATCTTCAGCGAGAAGGCGATGTTGTCCCAGACGGTCATCGTCGGGAAGAGCGCGTAGTTCTGGAAGACCGTGTGGACGCGCCGCTGGTCGGGCGGGAGATCCGTGATGTCCTTGCCGCCCAAGTAGATGCGGCCGGAGTCGGGGCGCTCGAAGCCGCCGAGCATCCGCAAGAGCGTCGTCTTCCCGCAGCCGGAGGGCCCGAGAAGCGAGAAGAACTCGCCCTTCCGAACGGAGAGCGACACGTTGTCGACGGCGGTCAGGGCGCCGAAGCGTTTCGTCACGCGGTCAAAGACAAGGAACTCGTTTTGCATGTGCGCATTATAGCATTTTTTGCTTTTCAAAAAGCGGGAAATGCGACAACCGCCAAAAAAACTTTGGCGGGCGGGGCGGAGGGTCGGGCGGTGGCGGAGGGGCTAAGTTCAAGCACCGCGTCGACTCTGAATGTCTCGCCGC
>CAVEND010000106.1:0-4534 GCA_963616865.1 Faecalibacterium prausnitzii
ACTCGCCGTCCTTCTTCGCGCCCTTGCCGCCCTTGTCCTTCTTGGCGTCCGCCTTGCCCTTGTCGGACGCGCCCCTGTCGCCGTTGGCGGCGAGGACTTCCTCCAGCGTGTAGACGACCTTGTCCGGGACAAAGCCGAACAGGGCGACCAGCTTCGGGCGGTCTTCTGGATTGAAGACGACGATGACGCGATCCTTGTTCGTCGGGGCCTCGATTTCGATCTTCTCCTGTGCGTCGGGCGTCAGCTTCGCGCCCGCGAGCTCGGGCGGGAGCGTTCCTGCGACGCCCGCGACGGCGGCGGCGTTGCCGTCCGCCGTGGCGACCGCGACGCCCGGCGCGGACGCGGCCTGTGCGGCCCCGCCGTCGGCGGGCGCGGTGTCGAGCGAGGCGAACGGGTCGTCGTCCAGCGAGGGGAAGCCCAGTTCGCCCATGTCGAGGTCGTCGCCGTCCATCTCCGCAATCGCCGCGAGCTCCTTGTCGAGCTTGTCGAAGTCCCACGACGAGAGCTCCGAGAGCTTGTTGTCCGCGAGCCGCAGGGCGGCGACCATCTTCTGCGGAAGGTCGGTCACGCGGATGACCGGCACCTCCTCCATGCCGAGCGAGATCGCCGCAAGGCGGCGCGTATGCCCCTCGATGATCACGTTGTCCTTGTCAACGAGAATCGGGTTGCGGAAGCCGAACTTGCGGATCGACGCGGCGACGCCCGGCACGGCGTCCTCGTTGCGGCGGGCGTTGTTCTCGTAGGGGACGAGCGTCTTGACGGAGACGTTCTCGACCTTCATGTTCTTGAGGTATTTGCTGATTTTCATGTGTGCGTGTTCCTTGTTGCGCTTGCGTTGCGTTTGCGTGTGAGATTGCGTTCCGTCAGAAGAGGTTGAGCTGGAACGGGCTATGCCGTCCGTCCCGCGTGAGGAGGCGTCCGTTGGGCTGCTTGCGCTCCTTGACGATGGCGCGGATTTCGGGCGACTTGGCGATCATGCCCTTCGCCATCTTCCAGACATACTGGCGCGGGCGGTTGTTGATCGTGGCGTAGGTGTTGAGGTTGCCGCCCGCGACGAGGTGCTTGACGAGCGCGAACTCGTCCAGCTCCAGCGCGACGAAGAACGACATCAGCCGCCGCGCCACGTCCGCCTCGCCGTCGGTCATGGCGAGCGCGGCGGGACGCGCCGCCGTGTTGAGCCGCGACATGAGCATCTTCTCGCCGCCGTCGGGCATTGCGTCTATCGAGACGTGCGACGCGCCCTTGTGGCTCGGCGTGTCGGAAGGCCCCGCGCAGATGAGGCACCGCGGGTCGCCGCCGCCGTGGTAGCGGCACTTGGTGCACTCGTGGTGGCGCGTGAAGAAGTCGGGGCCGGGGCAGTCGCGGCACGCCGCGCCGTCGCCCTGCGCGAGCAGGGGACAGCCGACGCGGGCGCATTTCGCGCCCTGCCCCCTGCTGGATTTCCTGTTAGGTGTCTGCACTTTGTCCGTCCTTTCGCTCGCGGCCGGTTTGTCATTCGGGTAGCGGCTACCTGTAGTATACCATAAGTTCGGGGTTTGCGGAACGCGCCTACTCCCAGCCCTTCAGGAGCGGGGAGAGGCGTCGTCGGATGTCGCGGTATTCGCGCGCGGCGATGACGCGCACCTCGACGTCCGGGTGGTATTTCGCCATGCGCTTCAGCTTCGTGCGGCTCTTCGCGTCGAAGTAGCCCTTGACCTCGTGGTAGACGGTGCGCCCGTCCGGGTAGCCGACCTCGAAGTCGGGAAGGTAGGAGCGGACGCCGCGCCTGATCTTCTCGAACCAGAAGGTCTTGGGCTCGTGCCGCCACGCGAGGATGACGCCCGCCCGCCGGAGGAACTCCAGGTAGCGGGCGTAGTTGGCCTCCCAGCGCGACCGGTAGTAGCCGCGCTGTCCGCCAATCGTGCGCCATCCCGCGTGGAGAGCGGCGTAGTCCATCAGAAGGGCAGCTCCTCCTCCTCGACGGCGGGCGCGGTGACGCCCTGCGGAGGCGTCGCGGGCGCGGGCGCGGTCGAGGCCGCCCCGCCGTTGACGAGCGCCATCACCTGTCCGAGCAGTTCGGGCGGCACGGCGACGAGCTTGCGCGTCTCGCCCTGCGCGGGCGAGAGCGACACGCTCCACACCTGCCACGGCCCCTTTGCGCCCTCGCCCTTGCGGCTCGGCCACATCGTGCCGCAGACCTTGTAGTCGTTTTCGCCGACGAAGCCGTCGCCCTTGGCGACCGGCTTGCGCTCGCCCGCGTCATACTTGCGCCAGAGCGAGATCCTGTTCCTGTCTCTTTCGTCCATGTGTGTCTGTTCCTTTCGGTGTTGGCCGTCTTGTCATTTGTCGCGGCAGACCGCGACGGCGTGCCGGTCTGCCGTTGTAAGCGTATACATCACCTCCGCCTCGCTCACGCCGAGGCCGTTGCCGCCCTTGCGGGCGTAGTCGTCGTCGCGGCTGCCGACGGTGCCGATGTGTCCGCAGTCCAATGTGCCGCTCACCGCGTCCGGCACGAACTGCGCGAACGAGCCCGACCGGAAGCACACCGCCGCAGGGCGCGGCTGGACGACGCCGCTGCTGTGCGACGCCGCCAGCGTCTCCGAACACTCCCTGCGGCAGGGCATCTGCACGGTCTTGGTCACGCCGTTCGCGTTGATGCCGTAGGCTTGCGCCCTGTAGACGGCCCAGTCGCCCGCCCGGTGTGCGCAGAGCGCACCAACCTGTTCAGGCGTGGGCGAATCGGAAAACAACTCGAAGTTGAAAGCGCGGCTCACGCAGGGCTTCGGCGGGGTGTCCGTGGCTTCGCCGCCGCCTGTCGCCTCGCCGTCCCAGCGGCGTATCTGCCGGGCGATGGCGTCCGTCAGCACGGGGTTGAGCGGGCGTCCGCGCTTTGCGGCGCGGCGCAGGATGCCCTCGCAGGCCCGCTTCGACAGCAGAAGGTCGCGGAGCGCGTCGCTCCACGGCAACAGGACGTCCGACAGCCCGCAGACCGTTCCGTCGTATTCGGGCGGCGGCACAACATCCGCTTCCGCGCCGTTCGCCTGTGCGAGGACGCGCCATGGCGGCTGGATGCCCGCCGTCCACGGCGGCGTCTTCAGCGCGGCGACCGTCCGTCCGCACGCGACGCCCGACCCCGCGCCGATGGCGGCGAGCCAGTCCTTGGAGATGGCGTCGGGACGCTCCTCTCCGCCTCCGCCGAACAGGTCGCCCGCCTCGAACATTTCGCCGCAGTAGCGCACCTCCCCCAGCCGCGAGAGCGCGAGGCGGCTCTCCGCAAGCGACGCGCCCGCCCCGCCGAAGAAGCCGACCGGAAGCCAGTCCGCCCTCGACGCGGCGGTGAGCGGCGAGAGCGGCAGTCCGTCGCGCCCGAAAAGCGTCTCTCCCCGCTCGACGACCGCCGTGCCGTCGCCGAGGACGCGCAAGGGCGGACACGGCGCGAGGAGACTGCGCCGCTCGAACAGGATTCGCGCCGCCATGCGCCAGTTGCCGTCGCGGCACGCGACGAGCCAGATGCGCTTGCGCCGCTGGGGGACGGCGCGGGGGAAAGTCCACGAATGGCAGTATTGCGCGTCGAGGACGCGCCACGCCACGCCCCAGCCCGCCTCCGCAAGCCGGAACACGAACCACGCGAAGTCGCGTCCGCCGTTCGCGATGAACGCGCCCGGCACATTCTCCCAGAGCGCGACGTGCGCCCGCGTCTCGTTGGCGAGGCGTAGCCAATGGAACGCCAGCGACGAGCGCGTCCCCGACCCCTCCGCCATGCCGTGCCGCTTGCCCGCGACCGAGATCGACTGGCACGGCGTGCCGCCGCTGAACACGTCGAGGCGGTAGGCGTTGCCGTCGATCTGCGCGATGTCGCCGAGGTTGGGCACGGACGGATAGCGGTGCGCGAGGACGCGGCAGGGGAACTTCTCGATCTCCGAGAAGAACTGCGGCGTCCAGTCCGCCCCGCGCACGGAAAGCGAATGGGCCTCCACGCCCGAACAGGTCGTGGCGTAGCGGACTGACGCGCCGGGCGCGACCGCGCCTGTCTCGCGCAGGGCGCGTTCGATGCGGGCGTTCACCCACTCCGCGCAGTTCACCGCCCACGAGTTGCCGCACGCCTTGTAGCGCGGCGCGTCGGGGGTGTCCGCGCCGTCGATGTCGAGGTAGTCGTCAGGGAAGCCCATCAGACGACAGGCCTCCGCGACGGCAAGGCGGCGCACGACGCTCGCGTGCGGCGGCGTCACTCCGACACCCCCGCCAGCTTCTCCGACAAAGCCTCCAGCGCGGACAGGAGGCTTGCCGCCTCGGTCGCGAGGGGCATCGCCGCCTCGTCGTCGAGCGACGCGAGGATGGCGGACGCGGCTGTCAGCCAGTGGATCGCCCGGCGCGTCTCAGCCTTGGCGGCGGACACCTTGGAGCGGTTTTTGAGCGCGGCGCGTGTCTTGACGCGCTTCGCGCCGGTGATGGTCGATGTTGCCATGTTTGTCTTCCTTTCCCTGTTGGCGCGTTTGTGTTTCACTCCATGCCGACATTCGTCACATGGTCGATGACGGGACGCCCCTTGTCGGGC
>CAVEND010000107.1:0-4532 GCA_963616865.1 Faecalibacterium prausnitzii
ACGCGGCGGCGGAGGTCGGCGACGGCCGCTTTCATGTCGGGGGCGTTGAAGAGGTAGCTGCCGGCGACGAAGAGGTTGGCGCCCGCCGCCGCCGCCAAGGGACACGTCTCCGCGTTGCCGCCGCCGTCGATCATGATGTCGAGCGCGGGGGCTTGTTTCCGCAGCCACGCGACTTTCGAGAGGCAGTCCGTGATGAAACGCTGCCCCCCGAAGCCGGGATGAACCGTCATGACGAGCGCCTCGTCAATCTCGCCGAGATAGGGACGGAAGACTTCGACGGGTGTCTCCGGGTTGATCACAAGCGCGTTGCGGAGCCCCAAGCGGCGAATCTCCTTGAGGCACACGTGGAGGTCGCAGTCGGCCTCGAAGTGGACTTGGATCGTCTGCGCCCCGGCGGCGGCGAATTTCTCGATGTAGAGGTCGGGGCGGTTCATCATCAAGTGGACGTGGCGGTAAAAGTTTGGCTCGGTCGCCCGGCAGAAGTCGACGATGGACGGCCCGAAACTCATGTTGGGCACAAACGTGGGATCCATGATGTCCAAGTGGATCGCGTCCGCGCCCGACTGGGAGGCGCGTGTCAAATCCCGCGCCAAGTGGCCCAAGTCGGCCGCGAGGAAGGAAGGGAGAATCTGTATGTCCATCAAAACCTCTATGCCTTTTTTATCTCTGTGCCTTTGTGTCTCTGTGCCTCTGTGTTAAAAACACTGTTAGCCTTAGAATTATACCAAAAGCCGTCAGATCATGCGCCCCGCGCGCGACAAAAAAACGCCGTCACGATACGCGGCCTCGCCATTGACGACGACGAGCCGCACCCCACGAGAGAAAGCGTGCGGCTTTTCATACGTCGCCGACGCGGCGAACGCGGCCTCGTCAAAGACGACGACATCGGCGAACGCTCCTTTTTCAAGAACGCCGCGAGACGTCAAGTCAAACCGCTTCGCGGGAACGGACGTCATCCGCGCAATCGCCGCCTCCCGCGAGACGCCAAGGGTGCGCAACCGCTTGTAAAACGCCGGCATCGTCCCGTAGGCGCGGGGGTGCGGAAAGTCCTCCGCAAGCGGCCCTGTCGGGGCGCGGAGCGAAGCGTCGGAGCCTGGCACGATCCACGGCTTCAGGAGAATCTTGTCGAGGTTTTCCTCGCACATCGTGAAGAAGAACGCCCCCGTCCGACAAAGGTCGGCTTCGAGAATGGCGCAAATGAGTTGGCCTGGGGTGAGAGAGTGAGGCGACTTGAGAGACTTAAGGCTTAAAATTTCGGCTATTGTCCGTCCGCTAAACGGCTTCGTCTCCTCCGCCCAGGTGCCGCCCACCATCACCTGCGACCAGTCGCGGTCGGACGAGTCAATCTCCCGCTCGATGCGCGCGCGAAGCGCGGGGTCGGCGAGCCGCTCACATTCGCTCTTTGCCGCGCCCTCTTGCGCCCACGCGGGCAAGACGACATCGAGATCCGTTCCCGCCGCGCAGTAGGGATAGCGGTCGCTCCCCAAAAGAACGCCCTCGTCAATGCCGCATTCGATTTTCTCCAAGGCCGCGTCGATCTTCCCCCAGTTCTTGGCCCCGCTCGTCTTCAGGTGCGAAATCTCGGCGCGGATGCCCGTTGCGCGGGCAAGTTCAAGAACCTCGTCGATGGACTCCAAAAGGCGGTCGCCCTCCGAGCGCATGTGCGTCGCGTAAAGGCCGCCTTTCTTCGCCGCCGTCTTTGTCAGAAGAAAAATCTCCTCGTCCGAGGCGTAGACACCCGGCTGGTAGATAAGCCCCGTCGAAAGACCCTTCGCGCCCGCGTCAAGGGACTCCTCCAAGAGACGCGCCATTTCGCGGCATTCGTCCGCCGTGGCGGCGCGTCCCGCGTAGCCCACCACCGACGAGCGCAGCGTGTTGTGGCCGACGAACGAGACGGTGTTGACGGCGATCTTCGTTTTCTCCAACCGCTCGCGATACTCGGCCATCGACCGCCACGAAAGGAGGTCGCCAAGCCGCGACGCCCAGTCGGACGAGAGACGCGCCTCGCCGAAGCGCGGGGCCGCCGAGCCGCCGCATTGGCCGTTCACCTCCGTCGTGACGCCTTGCGTGATTTTCGAGGGCGCGTGCGGCTCCAACAAAAGGAACGCATCCGAGTGCGCGTGCGCGTCGATGAAGCCGGGCGCGACGAGAAGCCCCCGCGCGTCAAAAACGGAATCCGCGTCCTCGCCCGCCCGCGAGCGTGGCGGCAGGACGTCGGCGATTTTGTCGCCCTCAATGACGAGATCGCCTTGGAACGCGGCGCGGCCGGTTCCGTCGACGATTGTCCCGCCCTCAATGACCGTCCGGCCCATCGCCCGCGTCCATCGCGTCATCCGGGGGCGGCGGGCCCGGCGGAGGCTCCATCTCGTCCGTCTCGGCCCGCGCCGCGGCAGCGGCTTGCGCCTCGGCGGCCTTTTGCGCCTGCATCTGCGCGGTGGCGGCGGCGCGGATGCCGCTGGACAAGGACTGCAACTCCGCGCGCATGGTCGCCAACTCACGACTCCGCTCCTCGTCCCTCGCCTCGCGTTCGCGCTCCTGCGCCTCGCGCTCGCGCTCCTGCTCCGCCCGCCGGCCGCGCAACGACCGCAGCCGCAAGGTCGTCGGCCGCGCCACCGCGTTGTCGTCGGTCGCGGCCTTGTTGGCGACCGCGTTGCGGACGCTGTTGGGGTCGCTCGCGGAGTCGCCGCCCAAGCGCAGCGTCACCTCGATGCCCTCCGAATCGACAATCGTCATCGTCGCCTCGTTCCTGTCGGCCTCCTTGACCGTCCAGCCGTTGCGCGTCTCGCCGACCTTCAAGTAGTAGTTGAGCGGGTTCTTGGCGTCGCGCTGATCCGTGAAGCCGACCATGATCTCGCCGTCGGCCGTCACGTTGAGGACGGAGAAGCGGATCGCCCGCTTGATCTTCTCCTCGGCCTTGCTCCGCTCCTGCTCGGCCTTGGAGTTCGCCTTGGCGACGTCGCTTGGCATCTTGGAGGGATCGAAGCCGTGCGGCGGCGCGCCGAACATCTGGCGGTCGATGATCGTCTGGTAGTCCTCGAACGGCCGCGTGGACGCGAAAAGCGAACCGCCCCAAAAGCAGACCAAGAGAAGAAGTCCGCGCATCATGGCTGCCTCGCCCCTCACTCGCCCCGCACCTCCAGCGTGACGCGCCCGATGACCGTGGACGACTGCGGGCGCACGAGCGGCACGGAGAGAACCTTCACCTCGCCCGCGTCGGGCAAACTCTCCAAATCGAGGACGCCCTGCGCAATCGCCTTGGGCGTGTCCTTCTCGCCGAGCATCTGCGCGAGCGCGTCAATCGGCGAGGAGGCGATGTCGGCGTAGCCCACCATCGCCTTTTCGGTGAAGTCCGCGCCCATTTTGAGCGCGTATTTCGCCGTCAGGCGCAGGAACCGCCGCGCCAGCTGGATGGTGACGGGCTCCGTCACGCTGACGGCGACGCCGCAGTGCGACAAGACCTCCTCGCGGAAGAGGACGCGCTTGACCCACTCCTCCTTGGAAAAGTCCACGACGCCTTTCTTGCCCGTCATCTCGCGCGCGGCCGACTTCTTCGCGATGCCGGCGCGTGGCCAGATGAGGTCGACGCAAATCAAGTTCGTCCGCAACAAACGCTTCTCGGGCGAGGCCGTCAACTCGGCGCGAACGAGCGTGAATTCAAGTGTCCGTTTCGTCTCTTTCACTATGGAATCTCCATTTTTTATCTCTCATCTTTTTAAAGAAACTCCGATTCGTGCGGCTCTCGCTACCGCTCCGCAGAATGTTTCCGCCAAAGGCGGCCTCATTCGTGCGTCACGAGTTTGAAACACGATTGTTTGGCGACGAACTTCTGCGAAGCAAAATGCAGTCTGCGGAGCGGTAGCGAGAGCTTCAATCATCGGAGTTAATCAAAAGGATGGTAGAAGAGGACGCGCGTGCGGTGGGGCGCGTAGGTCTCATAGTAGTTCTTCCAGGCGGCAGGCGAATCCTTCAAGTCTGAACGCTTGGGGCGTTCGGCCACGCTCGTGGAACAGCCGCGCATCGGGGGCTTCGGATCGCGCCACACGAGCGCGACGCCGCGCGCGCCAAGCTGCGCCGTCCCAAGCGCGTTCGCGCCCGACCCGCCCACCGTCAGCGGCTCGGCGCGGAGGAAGACGAGGAAGAGCTGCTGGCGGTTTTGGAAGCACTCGCGCCAGAACGAGTAGAGATACTTGCGGTCAACGTCGTGGAGGGGCTTTTCAAGCGAGACACCGAGGAACGTCTTTTTCGCGTCGTCGCCCACGCCGTCGCTCTTCCAGGCGAGACCCTCGAACGCCGTCTCCCAAGGCGTTCCTTCTCTCGCAGCTTCGCGCATGGCGGCTTGGAACGATTCAACGATTTCCCCAAGCTCGTCTTTGCCTTTGTCTTTTTTGCCTTCCGTCAAGTAGGCGACGGCGGACGATTCGCAGAAGGCCCATTTCGCACGGTCGGACGTCTTCAAACTCGCCGTGGGATTCGTCGTGTTCGTCGAGGCGACGAACCAGTCGTAGGGCGTGTCCTTGAACGCCGCCTTCAAG
>CAVEND010000108.1:0-4500 GCA_963616865.1 Faecalibacterium prausnitzii
TGGCGCCGCGCAAGATGTCGGTCGGCGTGTCCGAGGGCATGATTCTCTTCGCCGGCGAGCCGGGCGTTGACGGAGGCGTCGTCTCGCCGCTCGCGGAGGCCGCGCCCGGAACGCCTGTCACATGATTGTCCCGCTCTCCCTCGTTCTCCTCTGGGCGTTCGCGGCCGCCTTGGGCGCGTGGTATGTCGCGACGTGCGCGCGCGAGATCCGCTACGCCACGCTCTCGGACGGGCGCAAGGCGGAGCGGTCGATCCCCCTCGTCTACCGAACGCTTCTGCCGTTCGTCGAGAACGTCCGCCCCCTCCTCTCGAAGGCGTCGTGTGCGCGCGCGGCCGCCGCCGCGCAGGAGAAACTCGTCTCGGCGGGTTTCGAGGGCGTGTTGTCGGGCGAGGAGTTCGTCGCCCTCAAAGTTCTCATGGCGATTCTCGCCGTTCCCCTCGCGCTTCTCGCGGGCGTTCTGTCGAGCGCGATCCTGTCGTGGCGCGTCGGGGTTTTGCTCGCCGCGCTCATCCTCCTCTTCGCCCTCTGCCAGCCGGACTTGTGGCTTCGGCGCGTCGTCAAGGCGCGTCATCTTTCGATCCAGCGCGCGCTGCCGTTCGTTCTCGACTTGCTCACGCTTTCCGTCGAGGCGGGCATGGACTTCATGAGCGCCTTGCAGCGGCACGTGTCGGCGCGGCGGCTTGACGCGCTCGGCGAGGAGCTTCTGCGCATGACGAAGGAGGTTCAGATCGGCCTTTCGCGCCAGGAGGCGCTTCGGAACATGGCCGCCCGCGTCAGGCAGTCCGACTTGAAGGCCCTCTCCTTCGCCCTCATCCAAGCCGACGAACTGGGCGTTTCCATCGGCTCGGTCTTGCGGATCCAGTCGTCCCAATTGCGCGCGCGCCGCTTCGACCGGGCGGAGAAACTCGCGGCGGAGGCCCCCGTCAAAATGCTGGGCCCCTTGATGCTCTGCATTTTCCCGGCCGTCTTCATCATCTTGATGGCCCCCGTCCTCTTTCAGGCGATGGACGGGTTCTTCTCTCCTTGACCTCCTTTCGCCGTCTTTGGTATAATTGAAACATATGAATACGATACTTGTGGGCGCCCAATGGGGCGATGAAGGCAAGGGCAAGGTCATTGATTTCCTGACGGAGGAGGCGGATGTCGTCGTCCGCTTCCAGGGCGGGTCCAACGCCGGGCACACCGTCGTCGTGGGCGACAAGAAATATGTCCTCCACCTCGTGCCGTCGGGGGTTCTCCACGACGGCAAGCACTGCGTCATCGGCAACGGCGTCGTCATGGATCCCTTCGACCTCATGCGCGAGCTGGAGCAGGTCGAGAGCTGGGGCTTCGACATCAAAGCGCGTTTCCACATCTCCGAGCGCGCGCACATGGTCATGCAGTGGCACCGCGAGATCGACAAGGCCGAGGAGGCTCTCCGCTCGTCGGGCGCGAAGATCGGCACGACGGGGCGCGGCATCGGGCCCGCCTACGCGGCGAAGGTCGGCCGCTACGGCCTGCGCGTCGGCGACATCCTGCGCCCCGACTTCCTCGACCTCGTGCGCGCGCAAGTCGCCGAGGCCAACCGGACGCTGGAGGCCCTCCACGCGCACGCGCTCGACCCGGAGGAGATGGTTCGGCTCTACGCGCCCATGGTCGCCGCGCTCGTCCCCTACGTGACGGACACCGTCCAGTTCCTGCACGAGAGTTTGGAGAAGGGCCAGTCCCTCCTCTTCGAGGGGGCGCAGGCGACGATGCTCGACATCGACTTCGGCACCTACCCCTTCGTGACGTCCTCGAACCCGACGGCGGGCGGCGCGTGCACGGGCTCCGGCGTCTCGCCGCGCGCGATTGACCGCGTCATCGGCGTTCTCAAACTCTACACGACGCGCGTGGGCGAAGGCCCGTTCCCGACGGAACTCTTCGACAAGGACGGGGAGACGCTGCGCCAGCGCGGCGGCGAGTTCGGCGCGACGACCGGCCGCCCGCGCCGCTGCGGCTGGTTCGACGCGGTTGTCGCGCGCTACGCGCAGCGCGTCAACGGCATCGACTATTGGGCGATGACGAAGCTCGACGTCCTCGACACCTTCGAGACGATCAAGATCTGCACGGGCTACCGCCGCGAGGACGGCTTCGTCTACACGACGTTCCCGGCGGACTTGGGCGCGTTGCGGCGGTGCGAGCCCGTCTACGAGGAACTCCCCGGGTGGATGTGCGAGACCTCGAACATCACGCGCTTCGAGGATCTGCCCGCGAACGCCAAACGCTACATCGACCGCATTTTGGAGCTGATCGGCGGCAAACTTGGCGTCCTTTCCGTGGGCCCCAAGCGCGAGACGACGCTCCGCTTGATCTGACATGGCGATGAACAGCGTTCTCAAGCGGGTGTTGACGGGGCTTTCCATCGGGGCCCTCGTCGTGTGCGCCTGCCTTTTCACGCCGCAGAAGTTCATCACGCCCATCGTCTGTGTCTTCATCGCCCTCGCGTCGCTGGAGTTCCTGCTTTTGTTCGCGAAGAAGCGTCCCCTGCCGCCGCCCGTGGGCGGTCTCTTCGGTCGTCTTTTCGGCCTCGCGCTCATCGCGCTGGGGCTTCTCGCGCTCCCGAAGATCGCGGGGGAGGCGAACGGGCGGTGCTTGCTCCTCTACGTCCTCGCGGTCGTCAAGTTCTCGGACGTCGGCGGGTTCGCGTTCGGGCTTCTCTCGGCGCGTCACCTGAAGGGCGGCAACCACAAGCTCTGCCCCTCGATCTCGCCGGGGAAGAGTTGGGAGGGGCTGTTCGGCTCGCTCCTCTTCTCGTCCGCCGTTTCTCTGGCGTTCATGCCGTGGACGCACTTCGGCGCGGCGAAGTCCATCCTCTTCGGGTGCGTCGCCGCGCTCGTCGGCACGGCGGGCGACCTCATCGAGTCGAAGTTCAAGCGGTGGGTCCAAGTCAAGGACTCCTCGGCGATGCGTTGGACGAACGGTATGGGCGGCTTCCTCGACATGGTGGACTCGCTCCTTCTTGCGCCGGGCGTCCTGCTTCTCCTCTTTTGGCTGACGGGCTGCCAGTTCTGCGACCGCGTTCTCTTGGACAACCCCGGCGAGAGCCAAGTCCTGCGCGTCATGAGCGGCGACCGCTACTACATGACGCTTGAGGAGAACATGACGACGGGCTACTCGTGGCGCTTCGAGTGCGACAATGACGATGTGGAGGTGCTCATCGACCACGAGGGTCCTGCGGAGACGCGCTCCTCGGATGGCGAAGTCCTCTGCGGCGCCCCCGGCAAGGCCAATGTGCGCATCCGCATTTTCCGTGGCTTCGACGGGCCCGCGACCGTCCGCTTCTTCTACCAGCGGCCGTGGGAGAAGGAGCCGATCAAAAGTTTCAACATCGGCCTTTACAAGCGCACGGGCGACGCGGCGTTTTGGAAGTGAACAAGGTCATCTATCTCGCGACGCACAACGCGCACAAGGTTGGGGAGATCTCCGCGATCCTGTCGGGGTGGACTGTTCTCGCCGACGATCCGGCGGGTGTCGAGGAGACGGCCGAGACGTTTCAAGGCAACGCGCTCATCAAGGTGCGGGCCATCGCCTCGCGCCACCCACACGCCTGGTGTCTTGCCGACGACTCGGGGCTTTCGGTGGACGCGCTCCATGGCGCCCCCGGCGTCCGCAGTGCGCGCTACGCGGGCGCGGACGGCGACTCGGCGGCGAACAACGCGCTCCTTTTGAAGAACTTGTCGGGCGTCGCCTCCCGCACGGCGCGTTTCACCTGTGCGCTCGCGCTTGTCGATCCCGACGGACGCGAGCATCTCGTGGAGGGCGTGTGTCCCGGGCGCATCGCCCTTGCCCCCAGCGGCGCGGCGGGCTTCGGCTATGATCCCTTGTTCATCCCCGACGGCTTTGACCGATCGTTCGCGGAGCTTCCCGCCGACGAGAAGAACGCGATTTCGCACCGAGGGCGGGCGCTCCAGGCGCTGCGCGAGATTTTGTCGGCAAAGTAGCCGACCTCTGGGAGACCTTTGGCCGAGGTTGAAAAGTAGAAGAGTGGAAGGGAAAGCGTAGGTTTAATATCATTTCCGTGTTGTGTGGAATTCTACGGAAAAATTCAATTTGTGGGCGGCGATTCTGACATGGAGATTTCGGGAAAAATGAAGTCGATCCTCCACATCTGCGCCGGCTGGCAGCCTTGGAACGGCGCCGCCGTTGCCGCACGGCTGATTATGGACGAGCAGGAGCGCGAAGGGCATCGGGTGTCGTTCGCGACCTGGGCGGGCATCCGACGACTGCGTGCCGCCGATGAAGTCTGGGTTCATTGCGCCTGGCGGCCTTGCCTTTGGTGGGCGGCCGTATGGGGAAGAAACGTCCATTGGACGCCAGCGGGCAGTTACGATCCTATTCGCTTGCGCTATCACGGCTTGAAGAAGCGACTGGTCGGTCTGGTTGAGCGTTTCTGTCTGCGCCGCGCCAAGACGATTGTCGCCACCTGCGAAGCGGAGCGCACGTGGATTCAGTCTTACCTTGGCAAGCGTTGTCCGCCTG
>CAVEND010000109.1:0-4497 GCA_963616865.1 Faecalibacterium prausnitzii
ATGTAGGCCTCGGGTTGGTAGTAGTCGTAATACGAGATGAAGTAGGTGACGGCGTTGTTCGGGAAAAACTCCTTCAACTCCGCGTAGAGCTGCGCGGCGAGCGTCTTGTTGTGGGAGAGGACGAGCGTCGGGCGGTTGGCGCGCGCGATCAAGTTGGCCATCGTGAACGTCTTGCCGGAGCCCGTCACGCCTTGAAGCACCATCCGCCTCTCGCCGCGTGCGAGCGCGTCGGCGAGCGCGGCGACCGCCTGTGGCTGGTCGCCCGTCAGGGAGAAGTCGGAGCGGAGGTCAAACATGGGGCCACGCCCGGAAACGCAAGCCGTCGTAGGGGCAGTTGCGCGAACGCGAGAGGAACGACTCCACGCGCACCGCACGCGGCTCGTCGAGAAGGACAACCTCCGTCTCGCCGCGAATCTCGACATTGGCGGGCAGAATCTCGCGTGGCTTCTTCCACCACGCCTCCGCCCATTTCTCGACGGACATCCCCTCCTCCTCGACGAGGGCGTGGTAGGTGATGGGAATCGCCGTCTCAAGGCCGACGATGCCGTTGGCCGCCTTCGCGTAGCCGCAGTTCTTCGTCTCGGCGCGGTGCGGCGCGTGATCCGTCGCGAACATGAACGCGCCCTCCTTGACGGCCTCGCGCACGGCGGCGCGATCCTCTTTCGTCGCCAGGGGCGGGGCCATCTTGAAGTTGCCGTCGTCGCCGCGCCTGTCGTCCGCGCACAGAAGAACGTGGTGCGGCGTCGCCTCCGCCGTCACGGGAAGACCCTCGCGTTGCGCCGCGCGAACGAGGTCGACGCCCTCGGCCGTCGAGAGGTGCTGGACGTGGTAGCGGCATCCCGTCACGCGGCAGATCGACAAGTCGCGGCGGATGCAGTCCGCCTCGGACATCGCGGGGCAGAGCGCGTGCTGCGAGACAACGAGTCCCAGCGCGGCGGCGCGGCGGCACGCCTCCTCCATCACCTTCGCGTCCTCGACGAACGCGCCGTCGTCCGTGAAGAAAACGGCGCCGGATGCTGCCAACGCTTCCAAGTCGGCGACCTCGCGCCCCAAGCGGCCGCGTGTGAGGCACGCGGAGGGGAGCAAAAGTGGAAAAGTTGAAGAGTGGAAAGGTGGAAAAGTTTCCGAAGAGACCCCTTGGTGCTCCCTGGCCTCCTTCCACCTCTGCCTCTGATACTCAAGCACCTCTGGGGAATCGCACGCGGGCGTCGTGTTCGGCATCGTGACGACGGCGCGGAAGCCGCCATGCT
Organism: Faecalibacterium prausnitzii; assembly: GCA_963616865.1. Taxonomy (GTDB): domain Bacteria; phylum Verrucomicrobiota; class Kiritimatiellia; order RFP12; family UBA1067; genus UBA1067. The sequence continues at coordinate 1,251 of CAVEND010000109.1, forward strand.
GCGCCGCGAGAAGCCCCGACGCGACCGTCTCGGCGCGCGCGTCGCCGGGGTCGCGGAAGTGGACGTGGACGTCCACGAATCCGGGGAACGTCCACTTTTTCTCAATGGCCGGCACGATCCGTTTCCTTCTTCGGGAACGCCACGGGGATGCCCTTCTCGTCAATCGCGTAGCGGATGTTCGACTGCGCGACTTTCATGGAGTCATACGAGAGCGTCAGCGTCTTGGCCTCGAAATCCCATTGATACGACGAGGAGTCCACGCCGCGATACTTCGAGAGGGCCGCCTCGACGACGGGGCGATCCGACGCTTTCAAGTCGGGCATGACGACCGTCATGGTGCGGATGTCCTCGCGGCGGCAACCGCCGACGAGCGCGAGCAGGGCGAGCAAGACAAATGTTTTTTTCATGGCGATTCCGATGTCGATTTTACTGATACGTCGTCACGCCCGCCTCCGGGCCGAAGGGCGAGAGGTCGCGCAACTCGTGGATGACGGGCGGCATCTTCTCCAACACGTAGTCGATGTCCTCGGCCGTCGTGTAGCGCGAGAGCGAGAAGCGCACCGACCCGTGCAGCGCGATGAAGGGAACGCCCATCGCCCGGATGACGTGGCTGGGGTCGAGCGAGCCAGACGCGCACGCGGAGCCCGTGGAGACGCAAATGCCCAAGTCGGACAATCGGTAGGCGATGGCCTCGCCCTCGATGAACTCGAACGAGAGGTTGAGCGTGTTGGCGAGCCGGTGCGCCCGGTCGCCGTTGACGCGCACGTTGGGGCATTTCGCGAGAAGCCCCGCCTCCAAGCGGTCGCGCAACGCGGCGACATCCGTCATTTCCCGATTGAGGTTGAGCCGCGCAAGTTCACAGGCTTTCGCAATCGCGACGATGGACGGCACGTTCTCCGTCCCCGCGCGACGTGCGCGCTCTTGGTGTCCGCCGAGCATGAACGGCTTGAACTTCGCGCCTTTGCGGGCGAAGAGGATGCCGATCCCCTTGGGGGCGTGGAACTTGTGACCCGACAGCGAGAGGAAATCGAAGGGAATGTCCTTGACGTCGAGCGGCACTTTCCCGGCCGCCTGCACGGCGTCCGAATGGAGGATCGCCCCGCGTGACTTCGCGATGGTCGCGATCTCCCGCATGGGAAAGACGACGCCCGTTTCGTTGTTGGCGAACATCACCGACACGAGGACGGGGCGACCCTTCGCCTCGTCGATCTCATAGGCGAGTTTCCCCAAATCAAGTTGCCCCGACGCATCCACGCCGAGTTCGACCGTCTCGTAGCCCTCGGCCTTCAACCGGCGGACGGGCTGCAAGATCGCGGGGTGCTCAACGGCCGTCGTGATGACTTTCAAGTCCTTGCCGTAGAACTCGGCCACGCCGCGCACGACCGTGTTGTCGGACTCCGTCGCGCACGAGGTGAAGATGACCTCCTCCGGCTCCGCGTTGAGGAACCGCGCCACCTCCTCGCGGGCGGCGGTGAGGTGGTGCGCGACGTCGCCGCCGAAGGCGTGCATGGAGCTGGGGTTGCCGTAGAACTCCCCAAGGAACGGCAGCATCGCCTCGCGCACCTCGGGGGCGACGCACGTCGTCGCGTTGTTGTCAAGGTAGACGATTTTCTTCATTTGATCGAACTCCTCCGCGACGCCACCTTTTTCTGCGCCTCGCCCAAGGCGCGGCAGACGGCGCGGGAGGTGATGGTCGCGGACGTGATCGCCTCGATGTCGCCGCCGTCCTTCGCGACGGCGAGCGACGAACCGTCGCGCCCCGCGAACTGGCCGGAAAACTCCGGCGTGTTGAGTTTCATGCCAAGCCCCGGCGTCTCCGCCGCCGCGAGCGTCCTGTAGCAAACGAGCGTCTTGCCGTCGGCCTCGAAGCCCGCCATCAGGACGATCTCGCCGCCGTAGCCGCCGCCGTCCGCGCCCTTCGCCGCGAAGCCGACGACCGCGCCGACATCGTTCGTCCCCACGAAGACGTCCTCGCCCACGGGAGACACGCCGACGACGCCCACGGGCATGACGGCACGGACGGCGTTGTCCTCGTTGCGCCGCGCCGTCTCGCGGATGGGCCCTTCCGTGACCTCGTTCACGAACGCGAGAACGCCCGCGCAGACGGCCGAGATGACCGTCAGGGAGGCGACAAGACCGAAGACTTTTTTCATGTTCCCACCATTATACAGAAGCCGCGCCCGCGCCGTCAAGCGTCGCCCGGCGCGTCGAAGGATGCGAGCAGGGCGGGCGTGACGTCCGCGAGGGATTCGACACGCGCGCGCAGAAACTCCTCGCCGGGCCCGAACGCGACGAAGGGAACGGGGTTGCGCGTGTGGCCACGCGCGTCCATCGCCTCGATGTTCCCGTGGTCGGACGTCAGAACGAGCGTGAAGCCGTAGACGTCCGAGAGCCGAACGAGCGTCGTCAGGAAGACATCATAGAGGCGCAGGACATCGCACGCCCGCACGTAGTCCATCGAGTGGCCCGACACGTCCGTCTGGAAGAACTCGTAGAGCGTGAAGTCCGACGCGCGGGCGATGTCCGCGAGATGCTCGGCGGCGCGGCGCGGCGAGATCGTCGGGATGTCCGGGTAGTGGTCTTGGATCGTCTCGCGTGTCAGGTCTTGGCACAACGCCTTGTTCGCGGCGAGGTCGCCGAGCGTCGAGATCGTCTCGGGACACGTGAGCGCCATAACCGTCGTCACCGACTTGAAGCGTCGCTCGAAAAGGTCTTTCGCGTCGTCAACGAGGTAGGCGTCGGCGAAGCGGACGCGGCGGCCGCGCTTTTTCAATTGAAGGAAGAGGTTGTCCTCCTCGATGATCTTGCGCAAGGCGAGGGGCGGGAAGCCCTCGCAATGGCGACCCATGGCCTGTGCGCAATTGCGCCCCGTGAACATCGTCGCCTGACCCGTCGCCGACTGGGGCAGCCCCTCCACGCCGAGACACGCGTCAATTCCCTTCGCGTGACGCTCCAAGAGCCGCGCGAGCGTCGGGCAGACCTCCCGGTTCACGGGATTGTGGATGGAGGCCCCGCCAAGCCCCACCCCGTCGACGAAAAGGAAAAGGATGTTCACTTCTTACGTATTATAGCTTATTGCGCTGAATCTTTCCACTAATCGTCTTGGGCAAATCGTCGCGGAAGACGACGATGCGCGGATACTTGTAGGGCGCGGTGTGGGACTTCACGTAGTTCTGCACGTCCTTCTTCAGTTCCTCCGTGGGCGCCGTTCCCTTGACGAGGTGGATCGTCGCCTTGACGACCTGGC
>CAVEND010000110.1:0-4484 GCA_963616865.1 Faecalibacterium prausnitzii
ATCCGAGTCGCAGGCGCAACTGACAATCCTTAAGGGGCGTCGCCGCGTGGGCAAGACTTCGCTCCTGCAACGCGCCTACGGCGACCGGGACTTCATCTACTTCTTCGTCGCTCGAAAGGACGAGGCCGACCTTTGCCTCGACTTTCAGGCGGAACTGTCGCGCTATTTCAAAATCTCGCTGCCCGGCGCAATGCGGTCGTTCGCGGAAATCTTCCGCTACCTCCTCGGAATGTCCGAACGTGAGCCTCTGACACTCGTCATCGACGAGTTCCAGGACTTCCTCCGCATTGACGAGTCGATCTTCAGCACGATGCAGCGCGACTGGGACGCAAGGAAGGGACGGGCGAAGATGAATCTCGTCGTCTGCGGAAGCATCAATCGGATGATGGAGCAGATTTTCAGCGAGAACCAGCCCCTCTTCGGACGAGCGACGCACGAGTTCCGCCTCGACCCGTTTTCGACGGATGTCCTGAAAGGCATCCTCTCCGACATCGGCTCGACGCAGGATCCCGAATCGCTTCTGGCCCTCTGGATGCTGACGGGCGGCGTCGCAAAATATGTGGAGATCTTGACGGACGGGGGCGCATTCGACAAAGAGGCGATGGTCAACTGCTTTGTCTCGGAAGGTTCGGTCGTGCCGAACGAGGGCAAGATCCTGCTCGTCGACGAGTTTCGAAAGGACTACGGCATCTATTTCTCGATCCTTTCGCTGATCGCGTCCGGACGGACGAGCCGCGGCGAGATCCAGAATGTGATCGGCTCGGACGTCGGCGGCTACTTGACGAAGCTGTGCGACGACTATGGGCTTGTCGCGAAGAAGCGTCCGTTCGGCGACGAGACGTCGAGCCGCCGACTGCTTTACGAGATCGACGACAATTTCCTGCGTTTCTGGTTTCGGTTCGTCTATCGATACCAGGCGATGGTCGAAATGAAAGCCTTCGACCGCCTCCGCGACCTGATTCTCCGCGACTACGCGGTCTTCAGCGGAAAGTCCCTCGAATCCTATTTTGCGAAGAAGCTCGCGGAGACGGGCACGTGGACCCAGATCGGACGCTGGTGGGACCGCAAGGGAGAAAACGAGATCGACATCGTTGCCGTGGACGATCTGGAGAAGCGCATCCTGTTTGGCGAGGTGAAGCGGAACGCAGAGCGGATCAGCCTTGGCGTCCTGCGCGGCAAGGCGGAGGCATTCCTGCGCAACCATGCCCGCTATGCGTCCTATGCCTCCGACTGCCGGGGATTCTCGCTTTCGGAAATGTAGAAACCGTATCGAAACCCATCATCAGACATCAGCCCATATTTGACGCTGGCGGGTTGCTTGCGCGGCGAGCATTGAAAAGCCGTTCTCGACGGGGCAGCCCGCCCGACGCGCCCGCGCCATCAAGGGCGTCTCCTCGGGGACATACCGCAAGTCGTAGACGCGCTCGCGCCCGGAGAACACGTAATCGGGGATGGGATCGACGGGTGTCGCGTTGACCAGGATGTCGAACGCGGCGGGCGGCGTCGCACGGTGGAAGACCGTCACCTTCGCCCCCAAATCGCGCAAGGCGACGAGGACGGCCTGCGCCGCGCCCCCCGCGCCCAAGAGCGCGACTTTTTTGCCCCGCACGTCGCCCGCGAAGGATGTGAACGCCTGCGCGAAGCCCGTGACATCCGTGTTCGACCCCACGAGGCGGCCATTTTCGTCCCGCGTGACCGTGTTCACCGCGCCCACGCGGCGGGCGAGCGCGTCGCATCGGTCGAGAAGCGGCATGACCGCTTTCTTGTGCGGAATCGTCACCGCAAGCCCGCGCATCTTCATTTTTTCCATGAAGCGCAACGCCTCCCGCGCCGTCTCGGAGGGGAAGGGGATCATCACCGCGTCCTCGTCCTCACGCGCGAACGCGGCGTTGTGGAGTTCGGGCGAGCGCGTCTTCGCGAGCGGAAAGCCCGTCACGCCAAAAAGCGTCGCGTCCCGCGACACCACGCGAACGCGGTAGTCGCGCACGAGTTCCTGCGGCGAGACGTGCCCCAGCGTGGCGAGCGCGTCGCCCGACGAGGCATACGTCCACGGCGCGTTGAGGCGCGAGGCGAGAACGCGCGTCGCCAAGCCCTTGGGCCCCATCGCGATCACGATCACCTCGTTCGCGGTCGGGAACTTGAGCGAGAAGAGTCGCGCCACGTCGTCGAGCGTGCGCGGCATGAACGCGACCTTGGCGATCTCGTCCGTGCCTTTGACCATCGAGCGCACCTTGGCGGTCAAATTCGGAACGGGACCCGTGAAATCGTGGAGGGAGCGGACAATCCGCGTCCCGCGCTCCCGCGCCAATGATGTCAACTTCGCGTCGCGGAAGTCGTCCTCGAAATCAACATAGGCGAACGAGCCTTTCGCAAGCGTCTCCGCAAAGAACGTGGCCCGCGCTTGCTCGCTCATCGTCGCCGCGCCGCCATCCCGAACGCGGCGCATCGTCAAGATGACGGGCACCGGTCGCGGCGGCGAGGAGAGGGATTTTAGCATATCCGGGAACGCGAACGCTTTTTTGCGCTCGCGTGCGGTCAACAAATCTGCCCGCAGTTCGACGAGATCCACGAACAGCCGCTCGCGCTGGAATTGCTCGATGTCCTCCTGAAGCGTCTTGCCGGTGAGCGTCAGGCAAATGCGCGAATGCGCCTTCTCGTCCGCGAGAATCGCGTCAAGAAGCGTGAACGCGGCGAGAGCCTCCACGACCGGCTGGGCGCGGCGGACGATGCAGGGGTCGTGCCGCCCTTTCATCGCGAGACGCGCCGCTTGTCCCGTGGCGAGATCGACGGACTCTTGTTCCTTGAAGATGGTCGGCGTGGGTTTGAGGAACACATCGAAGACAATCGGCATCCCGCTCGTCACCCCGCCCAGAATCCCGCCGTGGCGGTTCGTCGTTGTCTTGACCGCGCCGCGCTCGATGGTGAACGCATCGTTGAACGCGAAGCCACGGGACCGCGCGGCCTCAAGCCCCTCGCCAAAGGAGACGGCGCGAACGCCGGGAATCGCGAAGAGCGCGGCGGAGAGCGCACTCTCCAGACCCTCGAACAACGCTCCGCACAACCCCACGGGCGGCGACGAGATCACGCAGCGGACAACGCCGCCCACGGAATCGCCATCCCGCCGCGCCGCGTCAATCGCCGCCTCGAAGCGGTCGGGACACGTCTCCTCGCCGATGCGCGTGATCGTGGACGAAACCTCGATGCCGCGTTTGGCCAGCGCCTGACGGCACAAGCCCCCCGCCGCGCACAACGCGACCGTGAGCCGCCCGGAGTTCTTGCCGCCCCCCGTCGGGATGCGCCCTTCGCGCACCCACTGGCCGAAGTCGGCGTGTCCGGGGCGCGGCACGGTTCGGTTCGCCCCATAGTCGGCGGCGCGGACATCCGTGTTCTTGACACGCCCCACAATCGTCTCGCCCGTCGTCACGCCGTCGCGGAAGCCCGCGAGAAACTCCACCTCGTCGCGCTCGCGCCGCGCCGTCGAAAGAGTGTCGCGCCCCGGCGCGCGCCGCGCCATAAACGCGGCGAGATCTTTCGCGTCCAAGCGGAGCCCGGCGGGGAAGGAGGCGAGCGAAAAGCGGATCGCCTTCGCGTGCGACGTGCCGCGCACGTCGAGTTTCAGGCACGAGCCGAACATTGTTCCCTTTTCTTGGCGGCGGCCCCTTCGGAAATGATCCGCGCCAGCCCCGCGCGGTCGCCCGCGTGGAGAGTTTCGCGCACCTCGGTGAGACGGGCGCGGAAGCGGTCGAGGACGGGCAGAAGCGCGTCGGCGTTCGAGAGGAAGAGGTCGCTCCAAATCGCGGGGTCCTGCGTGGCGATGCGCGTCATGTCGGCGTAGCTCCCCGCCGAGAAGCCGGGCGTTTCGGGAACGAGGGGATCCCTCGCGTAGGCCGTCGCGATGACGTGGCAGAGTTGGCTCGTGAAGGCGATCATCGCGTCGTGGTGCGCCGCGTCCGTCACGACGACGCGCGCGAAGCCGAGGTCGCTGAAGAACGCGCGAAGCCGCGTGAGAAGCGTCTCGTCCAAGGGGTCGGGCGGGACGAGGATCATGGACGCGCCGTCAAAGAGCGTGGCGAGCGAATTCTCGTAGCCCGACACCTCGCGCCCCGCCATGGGGTGGCCGCCCACGAACGTCCACGAGGTCGGCGGTGTGGGGAACGCGCGGCGGAACTCGGAAAGGATGTCGCGCTTGACGCCCGCGATGTCGATGACGCACGCGCCCTTTTTGAAGCGCGGCGCGTGCGCGACGATCCACGGAACGATGGCCGAGGGCGGCAAACACACGAGAACGACGTCGGCCGCCTCGAAGCCGCCCGCGTCTTGATGGTGAAGCGCCGCCACGGTGTGTCCCGCGCGGCGCGACGCCTTTTCAAAAGATCCGCCAATCAGGCCAAGCCCAATGACGGCCACGTTCACGCAAGCGCCTCCCGGATCTTGCGGACGCGCCGCATCGTCTCGTCGAACATCTCCGGCGTCTGGCTCTGCGC
>CAVEND010000111.1:0-4480 GCA_963616865.1 Faecalibacterium prausnitzii
AAGCACCAGGCACTAAGCACTATGCACTTCCTCTTCAGAGATGGGAGACAGAGGAGATCGGATCGGACGGCTTTACCATCGCCGGCAGAGGAGGCGGAGGAGGGCGAGTTGCAGGAGCGCGGAGACGAGCGAGGCCACGGCGTAGACCGAGAGGCGGTTCACGTTCAGCGACTCGACGAAATCGACGAGGGCATCGGGGAAGATTCCACGGAAGAACGCGAAGCCGGAGAAGCTGACGAGCCCAACCGTCCAAAAGGCGTTGAAGACCGTGATCAACGCCATCGCGCCGATCCGGCGGCAGGCGAGTTCGTAGTTGGCGACGGCGCAGGCCGCGAGTCCGAGCCCCGTGTTGACGGCGAGGACTGGGAGCAGGTGGACGAACGGCAGATACATCCGCCAGGTCTCGGTCAGCGAGAAGATCGGCTTCCCGACGAAGGCGAAGACGACGGCGAGCATGATGCCGGCGCCGACCGAGGCGAGGACGGACTTCTTCAGAATGCCGATGTCCTCCCGTCCCCGCTCGTGCGATTCGGACGCGAGCGGAAAGAGGATCATGCCGACGGAGCAGGACACGAAGGCGACGATGTCCGAGAAGCGCGTCAGCATGTAGTAGGCGGCGGACTCGACTTCCGGAAGCCGCTGGCGGTAGACGGTCGCCGCCATCGTCCCGGCGAAAGCCCCGAAAATCGTGCAGACGGCGTAGGGGAGGAGATAGCGTCCAATCTCCGGGAGATCCTTGCGCCACGAGGTGTCGCAGGGAACGTCGGCGAGGCGGTGGCGGAGCGAGACGGCCGCCAAGAGCGAGCAGGCCGCGGGTGGCGTCGTCTGGCCGAGGATGTAGCCCGAAAGAGCGCGGAAGGGCATTGCGACCAAGAGCGTGACGAGGCGGATCGGAGCCCCGATGAGGTTTTGCACGGTGATCGTCCGAAACATCTTGAGCCCTTGGAGCGCACTGGAGAAGAGGCTCGCGACATTGCCCGCGAAGCCCGCCATCAAGATGAGGACGGTCAGCATTCCCGCCGCGACGTTGAGCCGCTCGTAGAAGAAGGGGATGACGGCGTAGGCGACGGCGATTGAGACGGCGAAGAGCGCGACGGACGCGACAAGGACGTCGCGGACAAAGCCTTTCACCTTGCCGTCCTCGCCGCGTGTCGCGTAGACGTTCACGAACTTCGCGAAGACCGTCGCCAAGACGGCGAGCGGCGCGGCGAAAAGCCCCGCGAGTTGTTGGAGCGGAAGCACCGCCCCCAGCTCCTCCGGCCCCACGTATTTCGGCACGAGCCAAAGCCCGATGAACGCCTGGATCGCGTCGCCCGACCGGCAGGCGACGAAGATCATCAGCGAATACCACCAGAAGTCACCGACCTTGTCGTGAAGTCTGGATAGAAGGCGCGTCATCTTTCCGTCAGGCGCTTAAAAAATCGTTGATGCCCGCCGCCGCCCGCCGCCCCTCGCCCATGGCGAGGATGACCGTCGCCGCGCCGAGAACGATGTCGCCGCCCGCGAAGACGCCGGGGATCGACGTCATGTTCGTCTTGGGATCGACGACGATGTTGCCGCGCGCGTTCGTTTCAAGCCCCTCCGTCGTCGCGGGGATGAGCGGATTGGAGGCGTTGCCCACGGCGACGACGACGGTGTCCACATCGAGGACGAATTCGCTGCCCGCGACGGCGACGGGACGGCGGCGACCCGACGCATCGGGCGCACCCAGTTCGTAGCGGAGACACTCGATCCCCGTCACGCGCCCCGCGTCGCCGAGGATGCGCTTCGCGTTCTGGAGCATGCGGAACTCGACGCCCTCCTCCTCGGCGTGGTGGATCTCCTCGCGCCGCGCCGGCATTTCGTCGAGCGAGCGGCGGTAGATGAGAAAGACCTTCTCCGCGCCAAGGCGCAGGGCCATGCGGCTCGCGTCCATCGCGACGTTGCCGCCACCGAGGACGGCGACCTTCGTGCCGTGCCAGAACGGCGTTTCGGCGTGTTCCTCGTCGTAGGCTTTCATCAAGTTCGCGCGCGTGAGATACTCGTTTGCGCTGAAAACGCCGTTGAGGTTCTCGCCCTCGATGCCCATGAACTTGGGAAGCCCCGCGCCCGTGCCGACGAACACGGCGTCGAAGTCTTTGAGGAGATCCTTCACGACGAGCGTCCGCCCGACGCAGACGTTCGTCTCGATGGTGACGCCGAGCGCACGGAGCGCGTCGATCTCCTGTTGGACGATCTTCTTCGGCAGACGGAACTCCGGGATGCCGTAGACGAGGACGCCGCCGCACTTGTGGAACGCCTCGAACATCGTGACGGCGTGTCCCGCCTTGGCGCAGTCCGCCGCGCACGTGATGGACGCGGGGCCCGAGCCGATGACGGCGACGCGCTTGCCCGTCGAGGGGGCGCACGGGACCTTCTCGGCGAGACCCTGCTCGCGGACGAAATCGGCGCAGAAGCGTTCGACGCGCCCGATGGCGACGGCCTTGTCCACATTTTTAAGGAGCTTGCCCATCGTGCAGAGGCTTTGGCATTGCTTCTCCTGCGGACAGACGCGCCCGCAGACGGCCGGCAGGAGGGAGGCGCGTTTGATGACGCGAAGAGCCTCCTCAAAGTCGCCGTCGGCGGCCTTGGCGAGGAACGCGGGGATGTCGATGGCGACGGGGCAGCCCGTGACGCACGGCTTCGTCGGACACTGGAGGCAACGCGCGGCCTCCTTTTTGGCTTGCTCGGCCGTGTAGCCGAGGGCGACCTCGCGCATGTTGTGGGCGCGGACGGCGGGATCTTGCTCCGGCATCGGCTGGGGCGGAATTGCGAGTTTTTCTTTTGGGGACATAAGTTGAGCGATTTAGAGGTTCGAGATGAGAGACTTGAGCGACCTAAGAGACGCGAGAGACTTAAGGCCTTACGTCTCTTAAGTCCCTTACGCCCCTCACGTCACTTTTTCATCTCGGTTTCTTTGAACAAATTGCAGACATGATCCTTGGCGCGTTGTTCTTGCGGCTTGAACGAGGACATGCGGCTGAGCATTTCGTCCCAGTCGACATCGTGCGCGTCGAACTCCGGCCCGTCCACGCAGACGAACTTCATTTGCCCGCCGATCTTGGCGCGGCAGCCGCCGCACATCCCCGTGCCGTCGATCATGATCGTGTTGAGCGAGACGGTCGTTTTGACGTTGAAGGGCTTTGTCGTCAAGGCGCAGAACTTCATCATGACGGGCGGGCCGATGGCGATGACCTCGTCGACCGCGCCTTGTTCGCAGAGTTCCTTGAGCGGCTCCGTGACGAGACCCTTGCGCCCCTTCGAGCCGTCGTCCGTGACGAGGATCAACTTTTCGCCCGCGATCTTGCGCATCTCCTCCTCCATGATGAGGAGCGAGGCCGTCCGCGCGCCCATGATGATCGTGACATCGTGGCCAGCGGCCTTGAGGGCCTGCGCGATGGGGTGCATGGGCGCGACCCCGATGCCGCCGCCGACGCAAACGACGCGCGAGGGCGTTTCGGGCAAGCGCGTCGGCCGTCCAAGGGGCCCGAGGACGGCGGGCAGCGCGTCGCCCTCCTTTTTGGCGGCAAGGCGCATCGTCGTCGCGCCGACCGTCTGGAAGATGAGGGTGATCGAGCCGCGTGCCGCGTCCGCGTCGGCGATGGTCAGCGGAATGCGCTCGCCCCACTCGTCGTCCACCATCAAGATGATGAATTGCCCCGCTTTCCTGTTCTTCGCGATGAGGGGGGCCTCAATCTCCATCTGGCACACCGTCTCGGACAGCATGCGTTTGGTCAAGATCCTGTTCATAGTTGCCGTATATTATACACTAACTTATGATATAATAAAACATATGGCAGAAGAAAACAACGAATACCGTCAACAGCGCCTTCTCGCGATGGAGGCGTTGCGGACGCTTGGGTATGATCCCTATGGCGCGAAATACGACCACAGCGACCTCGCCGAGGTTCGCCGGACGTTCGAGGAGGGGGCGGCCGCGCGTGTGGCGGGGCGGCTCCTGATGATCCGCCGGATGGGGAAGATGAACTTCGCGACGCTCAACGACGGCACGGATCGCTTCCAGCTCATCTTCAAGCGCGACGAGCTCTCCGAGACCGCGTTCGCCGCGTTCAAGCAGTTGAACCTCGGCGACATCATCGGCGCGGAGGGAACGCTCTTCACGACGCAGAAGGGCGAGAAGTCGCTCGTCGTCAAATCGTGGACGATGCTCGCGAAGGCGTTGGAGCAACCCCCGGAGAAGTTCCACGGCCTCGCCGACCAAGAGGAGCGCTACCGCCGCCGCTACGTCGACTTGATGACGAACGACGAGTCGCGCCAACGCTTCTTCACGCGCTCGAAGATCATCATGGAGATGCGCAAGTATCTCTGGTCGAAGGGCTTTGTCGAGGTCGAGACGCCCATCCTCCAAGATCAGGCCGGGGGCGCGGCCGCCAAGCCCTTCGTCTCGCACTTCAACGCGCTCGACAAGGATTGCGTCATGCGCATCGCCCCGGAGCTCTAC
>CAVEND010000112.1:0-4420 GCA_963616865.1 Faecalibacterium prausnitzii
TCCGCGCCCGCGTCAAGGAGGTGCGTCGCGAACGAGTGGCGGAGTTTGTGCGGGCTCAAATCCGTCGGCAGCCGCGCCTCGGCGAGATACCGCTTCATGCGCCGCTCGACCGTCCGCGCCGTGAGGGGCCCTCGGCGATCCGAGAGAAAAACGCGATCCGTCGGTGACGACGGGATGTCGGGGTTGGACGATGCATAGTCGCGCAACCGCGTGAGCGACGCTTTCGCCCGCGAGCCCAAGATCACGAGACGCTCCTTCGACCCCTTGCCCATGACGACGAGAGAGCCGCGCGCGAGGTCAAGCGATTCCCAGACGACGCCCAGCATCTCGCTGACGCGGCATCCCGTCGAATAAAGGCTCTCGAAAAAGGCCTCGTCGCGCAACGCCCCGTAGTCGTCGAGCAGCCCCGCCTCGTGATCCGCGCGCGGGCATTTGAGGAAGCGGTCGATCTCCGCCGGCGAGAGCGTCTTGGGGAGCGGATGGGCGAGGCGCGGCCCGCGCAGGAGCTCGAACGGGTTGTCGCGCACGACCTCCTCGCGCTGGAGGAAGCGAAAAAAAGTCCGCGCCGCCGAGAGTTTGCGCCGCACGGTCGTCGCGGCGGCCCCCTGCGACGCCAAGGCGGCGGCGAAACGCCGCGCGTCCATGTCGGAATACGTGTGCCACGCGAAGGGCGCCGCCGCGTCCTCCCCCCAGCGGAGCGAGATCACCTGCCCCACGTCCGCGAGGTAGCCCTCGACCGTCTGAGGCGAGGCGTTCCGCCCGCCCCGAAGCGACTCGACGAAACGCTTCACGAGGGGATCCCCCTGCGCGTCTCGGTGCGGAGGGATCATGACGGCGTGGCGAGCGCCTCGTCAAGGCCGGGGACTTGGCTCGCGTAGCCCTTCGCCAACTTCCGCAGGGCGGCGACCTGCCGCACCGAGAGGGAGGGCGACCGCGCATACTGCCCCGCGAGGGACTCGACAAAGGCTTTGTCGTCGTAGACCCGCTTGCCAAGTTTCCGCGTCGGACGCCATTCCTTGACGTTCTTCAGGAGCGCGAGGATTTTGGTGATCGCGGGATCCTCTTCGACTTTCGCGAAGCCTTCGGGGACGAACGCTTTCAACTTCTCGCGGATCGCCTCGCCATCGGGAAGCCCCGCCGCGTTCTCGCCCGTCGTCCGCGCCAAAATCTGGAACTGCTTCATCGAGAGCGTCTTGCCGCCCGCATACTGGTCGTGGAGGGACTTCATGAACGCGCCCTTCTCGCTCAACCCCAGCCGATCCAAGACCTGGAAGCAGAAGGCGACGAGCTCGGGGTCGGCGCGGGGGGAGAGGGATGAGGACGGCGAGGACGCGAGCCCCAGTTCCTTCAAACGCTTCTCGCAGTCGGGGATCTGGTCGGCGTAGAGGAGCGCCGTCCGCGCCAGCGACTGCAGCTGCCGCGCCGAGAGGACGCGCTTGCCCTCGGCGGCCTGCTTCTTGACGCTCTCGACGAACGCCTTGTCGTCATACGTGCGCGCGCCGATCTTCTTCGCGGGCTTCCACGCCGTGACGTTCTCCAGCATCGCGAAGAGGGCGTCGAAGGAGGCTTTGGGCGGCGGGGCCTCCTCCGGGATGGTGCCGATCTCGCGCGTCAAGTTGTCGTAGAACGCCGAGAGGATCCCGTCGAGATCCGCCTTGCCCGCCTCGATCTCGTCGAGGTGCGCCTCCATCTGCGCCGTGTAGCCCACGGAGAAGAGGTCGTTCAGCCGCTTGACGAGCCAGTCGCAGACGAGCCGCCCGCGTTCGAGGGGGATGAGTTTGCGCTTTTCCGTCGTGGCGTAGCCGCGCGTCTTCAAGGTCTCGATGGTCGCGGCGTAGGTTGACGGACGGCCGACGCCGTTCTCCTCCAACGCCTTGATGAGCGAGGCCTCCGAATAGTGGGAGGGGCCCTTCGTCTCCTTCTCCTCCGACACCCACCGCACGGGCTGGAGCGTCTCGCCGACGGCGACGCGGGGCAGATACGCCACCTCGTCCGTCTCGTCGTCGTCCTCGCCGTCAGCCGTCTTCTTCTTGAGGGAGAGTTTCATCACCTTCAAAAAGCCCTCGAAATCAACGGTCGTCGCGGAGGCGGTGAACGCATACTTGTGCGCGAGCGACGGCTTCTGCGCCTCCAAGGCGATGGTCGTCACGGTCGTTTTCGCGTCGGCCATCTGGCTCGCGACGAAACGCCGCCAGATGAGGTCGTAGAGTTTCGCCTCGGAGGCGTCCATCTTCTCGCCCGCCGCCGCCTGTGGCGTGAGGTCAACCTTCGTCGGGCGGATCGCCTCGTGCGCCTCCTGCGCCTCGACGCCGCCCTTCGCCTTCGCCGCGTAGACGTGCGGCTTCTCCGGGTAGAATTCCTTTCCGCACGTCCGCTCGATGTAGTCCTTCGCCGCCTGCCGCGCCTCGGCGGAGACGCTCAGCGCGTCCGTTCGCATGTAGGTGATGAACCCCGCCTCGTAGAGGCTCTGCGCGAGTTTCATCGTCCGCCCCGGATTGAACCCAAGGACGCTGGAGGCGGCCTGCTGGAGCGTCGATGTCGTGAAAGGCGGCAGGGCGCGGCGGACTTTCTTCTGCTCCTTGACGCCCGTGACGCGCAAGGTCGCCTCGTCAAGGTCGAGCAGGATCGCCTGCGCCGTCTCCGGCGCACCAATCGCGGGCTTCTCGCCGTCGAGTTTGGCCAGACGCGCGATGAACGTCTTCGCGTCGCCCGCCTTCCGAGCCTCGACGCCCATCATGTAGTAGACGGCGCTCTTGAACGACTCGATCTCGCGCTGGCGCTCGACGAGGAGCCGCAGCGCGACGGACTGGACGCGGCCCGCGCTCAACGTGCGGTTGTTCGCGCAGGCGATGTTCTTCCAGAGGAGCGGCGAGACGCGGTAGCCGATGAGGCGGTCGAGGATGCGGCGGGCCTGCTGCGCGTCCACGAGTTTCAAGTCGATGTCGCGGGGCGACGCGACGGCGCGGAGGACGGCCTCCTTCGTGATCTCGTTGTAGGTGACGCGGTGGAAGGCCTTGTCGCCCGCGACGGGGGCGAGAACCTCGTGGAGGTGCCAGGCGATGGCCTCCCCCTCGCGGTCGGGGTCGCTCGCGAGGAAGATCTCGTCCGCGCCCTTCGCGGCCGCCTTCAACTCCGAGACGACCTTCCCCTTGCCGTCGGAGACGACGTATTTCGGCGTGAACGACCAGTGGTGCGGCGAGACCTCCGCGATCTTGATCGCCTGGTTGTCCTTCGGCAAGTCCCGGATGTGGCCGACGGAGCTCTTGACGACGAAGTCGCGCCCCAGGTATTTGCCGACCGTCTTGGCCTTCGCGGGCGATTCCACGATGAAAAGTTTGTTCCCCATGCCGCCTCCCCTTCCGTCGATCAGATCAAGTTGCGCGACACGAGATGCTCGGCGATCTCGACCGCGTTCAAGGCCGCGCCGCGCAGGAGCTGGTCGCCGGAGACGAACATCTCAAGGCCGCGGTTGTCGTCACGCGAGAGGTCCCGGCGGATGCGCCCGGCGAGGACGTCGTCGCGCCCGCTCGCGTCAAGCGGCATCGGATAACCGTTGTGCGCCGGGTCGTCGACGACGCGCACCCCGGGGGCGTGGCGCAGGATCTCGCGCGCCTCGTCGGGGGAGATGTCCTCCTCGAACTCCAGGTTGAGCGACTCCGAATGGGCCCGCGCGACCGGGACGCGGACGCACGTGCAGGAGAGGCGCAAATCCGGGTGGTGGAGGATCTTCCGCGCCTCGTTGCGCATCTTCAACTCCTCCAGCGTGTAGCCGTTCTCCGGGTCGAACGCGTCGATGTGCGGGATGAGGTTGCAGACGAGCGGGTGCTGGAACGCCTTGACCGTCAAAGGCTCACCCGCCGCGTAGGCGCGAATCTGCTCCTCCAACTCCTGAAGACCGGGTGCGCCCGCCCCCGACGCCGCTTGGTAAGTCGCGGCGACGACGCGGCGCAACCGCTTCGCGCGGTGGAGCGGCGCGACGGCCTCCAGCATGATGGCCGTCGTGCAGTTGGGGTTCGCGATCACGCCCTTGTTCCAGTCGAGATCCTCGGCGTTCACCTGCGGGACGACGAGGGGGACGTCCGGGTCCTGGCGGAAGGCGCGGGAGTTGTCGATCATCTTCGCGCCCGACGCGACGCACGCGTCCCTCAAGGCGCGGGCGACGTCCGTCTTGCCCGCGAAGAGAACGATGTCGAGACCCTTGAAGCTGTTTTCGTCGGCGGCGCGGACCTCATACGCCTTCCCCAAAATCTCCTCCGTCCGAGGGCGGGAGGCGAACACCTTGACATCGCCGTTCAAGGGGAAGTTCCGCGCATGGAGGACGCGGATCATCTCCGTTCCGACCGCCCCGATTCCAACAAGACCCACATTGTATTTTTTCATAGTGCGGCGAATTATAGCATTTTCAAGAAAGATGGGCAAG
>CAVEND010000113.1:0-4331 GCA_963616865.1 Faecalibacterium prausnitzii
GACACGACGGAGATCATGAACACCATCGGCTCGGTGACGGGGCTGATGACGGTGCTTTTGACGGCCGTCGCGGCGATCTCGCTCTTGGTGGGCGGCATCGGCATCATGAACATCATGCTCGTCTCCGTGACCGAGCGCATCAAGGAGATCGGCCTTCGCATGGCGATTGGCGCGACGCCCGCGTGCGTCCTCTTCCAGTTCATCTTGGAGGCCGTCGTCCTCTCGACGGTGGGCGGGGCCATCGGCGTCGTCGGGGGCGTCCTCGCGGCGAAGATGATTGGCGAGATCAACAACTGGCCCATCGTCATCGAGGCGACGTCGGCCCTCGTCGCCTTCCTCTTCTCGGCGTTCGTCGGCATGTTCTTCGGTTTCTATCCCGCGTATCGGGCGTCGAAGCTCAATCCGATTGACTGCCTGCGATACGAATAAGCGAAAGTGAATCACGTTATGGAAACGAAAACGCATCAATTCAAGGCCGAGATCGCCGAAATGCTCGATCTCGTCGTCCATTCCCTCTACTCCAAAAAGGAGATCTTCCTGCGCGAGCTGATCTCGAACGCCTCCGACGCGATGGATCGCGCCAAGTTCCTCGCGCTCACGGACAAGACGCTCGTCGAGGACAACCCCAACTGGAAGATCGAGATCGTCGCCGACAAGCAGGCGAAGACATTGACGATTTCCGACGACGGCACGGGCATGGACGCGGACGACCTGGAGCAGAACCTCGGCACCATCGCGTCGTCGGGGACCAAGAAGTTCCGCGAAATGCTCAAGGAGAAGGGCGGCGACTCCCTGCCCGAGCTCATCGGCCAGTTCGGCGTCGGCTTCTACGCCGCGTTCATGGTCGCCGACAAGGTGACGGTCGAGACGAAGAAGCGCGGCGGCGACAAAGCGTTCACGTGGGTGTCCGACCTCTCGGGCTCCTACACGATCTCCGAGGGCTCGCGCACCGCGTTCGGCACGTCGATGACGCTCCACTTGCGCGACGACCAGCTGGAGTATCTCGATTACTGGCGCGTCTCCGAACTCGTGCGGACGTATTCCGACTTCATCGCCTACCCGATCTATTTCAAGGAGGCGAACGTCGTCGAGCCGGAGGCGAAGACGGACGAGGAGAAGAAGCGCAACGAGGAGGATCGCAAACGCCGCGAGGAGCGCGAGGCGAAGCCGCTCAACACGCAGGTCGCGCTCTGGAAGCGTCCGAAGAAGGATGTCAAGAAAGAGGAATACGACGAGTTCTACAAGCACCTGACGCACGATTGGGAGGAGCCGTTCGAGACGATTCCCTTCTCCGGCGAGGGCGCGGTCGAGTTCAAGGCGCTCCTCTTCCTGCCGAAGAAGGCCGGGATGGATCTCTTCATGCCGAACGAGAAGCGCGGCCTCTCGCTCTACGTGCGCAACGTCTTCATCGGCGACGACATCGAGATGCTGCTGCCCAGCTACCTTCGCTTCGTCAAGGGCGTCGTCGATTCCGCCGACCTGCCGCTCAACGTCTCCCGCGAGATGCTTCAGGACGACGCCGTCGTCAAGAAGATCAAGGATGCCGTCACCTCCAAGGTGCTCGCCACGCTGGAGGAGTTGAAGAAGAAGGACGCCGCGCGCTACGAGACGTTCTGGACGAACTTCGGCGCCGTCTTGAAGGAGGGTGTCCACGTCGATTGGCAGCACGCGGATCGCATCAAGAAACTGCTCAAATACCCGTCGGCGCGGACGGAGGCGGGCAAGCGCATCTTCTTGGAGGATTACGTCAAGGACATGCCCGCGACGCAGAAGGACATCTACTACCTCGTGGCCGAGCGCGAGGAGGACGCCCGCCGCTCGCCCGTCTTGGAGGCCGCGCGCAAGCACGGGTGCGACGTCCTTCTCTTCTGCGACCCCGTGGACGACTACCTCTCGATGTCGCTCCGCGAGTTCGAGGGAAAACAATTCGTTGACATCGCCAAGGGCGACGTGGCCTTCGGCAGCGAGGAGGAGCAGAAGGCCGAGAAGGCGGAGAACGAGAAGGCCGCCACCGACTTGAAGCCGTTCCTCGACACGGTCAAGAAGACGCTGGAGGACAAGGTCTCGGACGTCCGCGTCTCGACGCGCCTCACCGACTCGCCTTGCTGCCTCGTCGCGCAGGCCTCGGCCCTCTCGCCCTCGATGGCGCGGATGATGCGGGCGATGAAGCAGGAGGTCCCCGTGGAGAAGCGCATTTTGGAGCTGAACCCGACCCATCCGCTGATCGCGAAGGTGAAGGGGCTGGAGGGCGACGCGCTCAAGGAGGCACTCGCGCTCCTCTACGATTCCGCGCTCATCGCCGAGGGCTCGCCCGTTGACGACGGCGCCGCGTTCGCGAAGCGTTTGACGGATCTGATGCTCCGATAGCGCATGGTGTCGCTCGCGCACGAACGCGCCTTGGGCAACCCCGTCGCGGGCGTTGACGAGGCGGGGCGCGGCCCTCTCGCGGGGAGCGTCTACGCCGCCGCCGTGAGTGTCCCGCTCGACCTCGCGGAGTCTCTTCTCACGGGTGCGTGGCGAGACGTCAACGACTCCAAGAAACTCTCCCCCGCCCGCCGCGAGGAACTGGCGAAAGTCATCACTTCGACGCCGGGGTGCGTCTGGGGCGTGGGCTTGGCGAGCGCGGAGGAAATCGACGAGTTGAACATCTTGAACGCGACGCACGTGGCGATGCGCCGCGCCGTGGAATCGTTGAAGAAGAAGATGGACGAGGCCGCCGCCGCGTCGCTCTCCATTCTCGTGGACGGGCTTCCCGTGTCCTCCCTCGAACGCTCGACGAATCTTGTCAAGGGAGACTCGAAGTCGCTCTTGATCGCCGCCGCGTCGATTCTCGCGAAGACCTCCCGCGACGCGGAATGTGCGCGGTTGGAGGCATCGTATCCCGGCTATGGCTTTTTGAAGCACAAGGGCTATCCCACGAAAGAGCATTTGGACGCCCTCGCGGCGAAAGGGCCGTGCGCGGCGCACCGCAAGAGTTTTGGGCCCGTGAAAAAATCGCTTCTGCCCGCCTTCCTTTTGTGGGTCGCGTCCTTTCTCGCGCCCGCCGTCTTCGCGGCGGAGGAAAGCCCGTTCCGCGTGGATGTCGGGGCGGATCTTCGGATTCGCCAAGAGATGATGAAGAACATCCCCGGCTACCCCCACGAGGGCTCGGACGCGATGTCGCGAACGGCGCGGAGCAAATACAAAAACCAAATCCGCTTCCGCCCCCGCGCCTTTCTCTCGCTCGCCGCCGGGGACTGGACGCTGATGACGCGCGTCGCCGACGAGTTCCGCCTTTATCCGACGCTCCACACGCCGTATCGGGAGAGCGCCTACCACTTCCCGGACGAACTCTACCTCGACAACCTCTATCTCGACGGGCAGGGGCTTGAATGGGACGCGCTCGCCCCCTTGGGCGTGACGGCCATCGACCTCCGCGTGGGGCGGCAGGATATGTTCGAGAAGGGGCATTCCATCTTCGGGCTCGACCGCCTCGTGACGGACGGAACGCCCGCCGACGGCTCGCGGAGCGCGTTCTCGGACATGGCGCGAGTGCGCTTCCACTTTGGCGAGACGCGCGCGCTCGATGCGTTCGCGCTCTTCGACCATGGGCGCAACGACGCGAGTTTCGGAACGCATTTGAGCCGTGGGCGTTCGCTCAACATGATCACGCCGTCCGACACGGCCGATGTGGACGAGTGGGGCGGGGGACTCGTCTATTCGCAGGAGTCCGCCGATCTCCCATTCAAGGTCTACGCGCTTTTCAAGGGGACGCGGGGGCGGTCGGTCGCGTCGCGCCGCAATGTGACGACGGCGGGCGTTCTCCTTTCACCGCGTTTGACATCCTCGTTGCGGATGGATCTCGAACTCGCCAAGCAGGCCGTGAACGACCGTTTGGGCGGCGAGATGGCGTTCGTCGCGCTCCATTACGAGCGGTCGTTCGCGACGCTCTCGTGGGCGACGACGTATTATGCGGGGGATGGCGACCATGCGCCCGCGACGGATGGCGACACGTCCTGGGATCCGATGTGGGCGCGGTGTCCGCAGGAGAGCGAGATGTTCGTCAACGGCGGCCTTTACGCGAACGGCTGGTGGTCGAACGTGATCTTCTCGAAACTCGCGCTTTCCCTCGCGCTGCCCCACCGCCAGCGCGTGACGCTCTCCTCAGGGCCCCTCTTCGCGGCGGAGCAGGATCACTTGGGGCGGTCGGACGGGCGCGGCTCGACCTTCAAGGGGGTCTTGTCCGTGGCGCGCTACGACTTCACGCTCCGCGCCGCGCCCCAAGGCGCGACGGGGTTCGACCGCGTGGAGATCCTCGGGCACCTCATCGGCGAACTCTTCAACCCCGGCGA
>CAVEND010000114.1:0-4309 GCA_963616865.1 Faecalibacterium prausnitzii
ATGTCGACCTCGACCGAGACTTCCTCTTCGGGCGCGTGCTTGCCCTTCTCGCCGTCCAAGGGGTCTTCCATCCTGAAGGGCGTCGTGAACTCCTCCGCGAGCTTGAACTTGCCGGGCGTCCCGTTGTCCTTGCGGATCTTCTCCAACTCGCGCGTCGAGAGGCGGCGCGACGTGAAGAGCGGCCAGATGGGGCGGTTGCCGTCCTTCTGATACTCCGCGCCCTCGCGGTCGAGCATGAGCCGGCCGCTGACAAGGCCGCCCGGACGCTCGCCGACGCAGATGTCGACGCGGAACGACTGACCCTTCTTGAGGGCGAACCAGTCGCCCACGACGTCCCGCCCGTAGGGGCTCTTCCCGACGGGCGACTTCCAGCCCGTCACCGACATGGGCCTGTCGCCGAACATGTCCCAGTCCACCTCCAAGACCAGCTTGCCGTCGATGTAGCAGATCATCACGTCGTCGAAGTAGCCGATGAAGCGGAACCGGCCGTCCACCTTCGAGGTGAGCGTCGCCGAATAGTGCGCCAGCCAGCCACGCGGCTTCATCTTGTCGCCGACGCCGAACGCCTTGGGCCCGTTCTCCGCCTTCTGCTCCTCGATGAAAATCTTGTTGAGCGCGACCTTGGCGGGGATCTTGTAGACGTGGCCCTCGCCCTTCGAGCCGAACTTCCCGTTGTTGACGAGTTTCCGCGCCTGCTCCCAATACATGTTCGGATTCCACCCCGGAATGTCCGAGCCCGACGCATCGCGCTTGAAGTCGAACATCTCGCCGATGAGATACCCGACCGGGATGCCGCCACCGCCGCCACCGCCCGAGCCGCCGCCAATGACCGTTCCGAACGAGCTGCCCTCGCCGAGCGAGCGCGTCTTCGCGCCCGTGATCATGTGGACGGGCGAGGAGATCTTGGCGACCGTCGGGGTCGACGACAACACGGTCGCGCCCTGGGGCGCCGGCGTCATGGACGACATCGACGGGATGTTGACGTCGACGCTCACGTCGACGATGGGCGCGTCGGGATCGACGGCGAGGAGCTCGGGCGCGTCCTCCGGGGGTTCCTCCTCCTCCAGCGTCTCGGCGGGCTCCACCTCCGTCGCGATCTCGACCTGGATGGCGCGGCGGCTCGTCTGAACCGTCGCCGTCACGACGAGCAGGATGAGGACGGAGACGACGGGGATGGCGACGGCGAGGAACGGCGCCTGCAACCGCTCGATGGCGAGGCGCGCGCGCTTGTATTCGCCGGACGACTTGGGCGCGCCCAGCCCCTTGATGATCTCCTTCAAGGGCGGGATGTCAGACCACGAGACGTCTTTTTTGAGATAGCTGTCCTTTTTGTTCCACCACATAGTCGTTACCTCCAAACCCTTAAACGAAACACAACCGCGAAAAGTTCATTTTCCTCACCTCGGCTTGAGGAAGAAGGCGTCGTGCGTGATGGCGAACGCCCAGTCCTCCGGCATGCGCTTGAGCTCGTGCCCCTCCCCCCACGTGTCCGTGTAGAGGATCTCCTTCTTCTTGTCGTTGTAGCCGATGATGAGCCGCATGTGCCCGCCCGAGCTCTGCGGGTTGACGCCGCGCTCCGGGAAGATGCCCAGCGTCACGCCCCAAAAGACGGGCACGCCCGCGTTCACCTGCTGGCGGACGCCCTGCGAGAACTTCTTGAAGCGCGAATCCTTCAGCCGCATCTTGTAGAGCACCTTCGGCTCCATCGCCTCCCGAATGTCGCCGACGTTCACGCGGTTGCCCTGCATGAACGTGGAGAGCGCGAGCGTCGGGCGCTTCAGAGACTTCGCCGCCTTGTTGTAGCGCTCGATCTCCTCCTCGATGTCGCCGAACGAGGCCGTCATGTCGACGATGTTCTGAAAGCCCAGCCCGTTCTTCTCGCCAATGGCCGAGACGGCCTCCTTCATCGCCGCGACGCTCGTCCCCCCTTCCGCGCTCGTCCCGGCCTGCTGGGCGATCTCGTGCTCGTCGATGCGGTTGCCGTAGTAGCGCAGGACGCGCTCGGAGACGGCCGCCGCGCAGTAGCCCTTCTGCCCCTGATCCACCATCGGCACGTTGTCGATGAAGACGTCGCCGTTCGGGCTTTTCGTCACGTTGTCCTTGACCTTCGCCTTGCCCGCCGCGCCCTTCGGCCGCTTGGAGGAAGTCTTCCCCGTGGAAAGCCCCGCGCGCGAAAGCGTCAGGCGGAGGTATTCGACCGTCCTGTCGGCGGACAGCCCCCACACGAGTTCGGCGGCGGGATCGGCCTTCTCGAACACGCGGCGGAACTGCTGGCCACCGTTGCGAAGCGTCGTCTTCTCGACGGGCGGCGCCTTGCGTCCGCCGGGCGCGAGGCGTTGCGTCACCGCGTCGATCTTCGCTTGGAGCTCCGACTCGTCAATCGCGTTCTGAAGCGCGTCGCCCCGGTTGTAGAGGGACATCTCCACGCGGGCGATTCCCCCGCCCGCGCCGGCCGCGTCGAAATAGACTTTCGTCTCCCACACCTGAAGGCCGTGCCACGTGCACGTGTCGGATTTGAGGGAGTTCACGATGTCGCGGTTCTCGCTCGCGAAGACGAAGCCCTCCTTCGCGTGCTCGACGGCGAAGAACGGCGCCTTCTCGTTCCACGCATCCTTCTGCGCGAACAAGGCCCCCAAGTCGAGGACCGCCAGCAAGAGAAATCCCATCATGATTTTTTCCTCCGATGCGAGGGCGCGGACGCCCCGTGGACGGGAACGAAATCGACCTTCCGCTCGCGGAAGTCAACGCTCGACGGCCGCACCGTCAAGCGCGTGCCGACGCGGAAGACCTCGCGCCCCGCCGAGAGCGTCCTCCCCTCCTCGTCGTAGGTGAGGAAGCGCGGCGAGAGGTGCCGGACGTGGACGAGGCCCGAGACGACGAGCGCCGGGACATCGACGAAACAGCCGAACGGCATGACACGCGAGACGACGGCCTCGTAGGTGCGGCCGTTGTGCGATTTGAGATCCGCCTCCAACAGGCGATACTTCTTGATCTCCAAAAGCGCGCGCTCGGCCTCGGCGGCCGTCTCCTCGCACGCGCTCGCGTGCTCGGCCCAGCGCTGGAGCGTCCGAGGGGCGACGCGCGCGGCGGCGGGGTTCTTGCCCTTCGCCAAATACGCGGCGAGCTGGCGGTGGAGCGTCAAGTCGGGGTAGCGGCGGATGGGCGAGGTGAAATGGGCGTAGAACTTCTTGGCGAGGCCGAAATGCCCGATGGCCGTCGCGTCGTAGACGGCGCGTTTCATCGAGCGGAGGATCATCACCGCGATTGTGCCGTAGAGGGGGTTCGACTTGATGCCCTTCAAGAACGCGGCGAACGCCTTGGGGCTTTGGATGTCCCCCAAGCGGACGCCGAGCGCGTTCAAGTCGGCGCGGAGCGACATGAGTTTCTCCTCGTCGGGGCTTTCGTGGAGACGCGCCACGATCTTGACACCGCGCGTCCACAACTCCTTCGCGACGGCCTCGTTCGCGGCGACCATGCACTCCTCGACCATCTGGTGCGATTCGTCGTAGGGGCGCGTGACAATCGCGTCGAGCTCGCCGTTGTCGTCGAGTTTGACCTCCGCCTCCGGGATCTCCAAATCGAGCGCCCCCTGCGCGAACCGCCGCTGGCGGAGCGTCGCGGCGAGCGCGGCGATGGCGCGGATGGTCTTCGCCTGCGCGGGCTTGAGCCGCTTCAGCGTCCGCCCCTTGATGACGGCCATGACCTCCTCGTAGGTGAGCCGCGCCTGCGAGCGGATGACCGACTTCGCGAAGTCGCGCTTGACCATCTCGCCCTTCGCGTTGAACGTCATGAAGACGGAGAAGGCGAGGCGATCCTCGTTGGGGACGAGCGAGCAGACGCCGTTGGAGAGAACCTCCGGGAGCATCGGCAGCACGCGGTCGCAGAAGTAGACGCTGTTCGAGCGGCGGAACGCCTCGCGGTCGAGGGCGGAGCCCTCCTTCACGTAGTGGGAGACGTCCGCGATGTGGACGCCGAGGACGAGTTCCCCACGGCGGTTCGTCTCCAAGGAGAGCGCGTCGTCGTAATCCCGCGCCGTGACGGGGTCGCACGTGAAGATGAACTTCTTGCGGAGGTCGAGCCGCTTCTCGCCACGCGCCGGGCGCACCGCCTTCGGGATGGCGTTCGCCTCGCGCAGAACCGCCTCCGGGAAGTTCGTGCGCAGCTTGTAGAACTTGACGACCGTCGCCGTGTCGTCGGCGGGCCGTTCCGCCGGGAGCGGAAAGAGCGGGGCGTTCGCGATGTGTTTTCCCTTCATCAGAAATCGAGATTGCGGACGTTGAGCGCGTTCTCCTCGATGAACTTGCGGCGC